>JAEEQU010000021.1 GCA_016285415.1 Alphaproteobacteria bacterium
ACGATCCACCGCCGCCCAATTTGCCTGAACCACATCCATACCCTTCTTTTTGTATGTCTTTTCAATCGCGGTTTTGGCAGATTCTGCGGCAATCTTTGGGTCAATAACCTTGGTCAGATTAAAGAAGTTCAGCATGATAAAAGTGTTAATTCTGTTGCCCAAACCCAATTCCGCCGCGGCACCATTTGCGTCCAAGAAATACACATTTGCACGAAGGCGCATCAAGTGTTCTTGTGCATCACGTGGCAGATTTGCAAATGCAACATCTGGGCTAAGCGCGGTATTTATCATAACCGTTCCACCGGCACGCAGACCACGGAACACATCAAACCGTTGCGCAATCATAAAGTTTGAAACACTAATGAAATCTGCAACTTCAACAAGATATTGACTTTGAATTGGTTTATCCGAAAAACGAATATGTGACGCGGTAAGCCCACCCGATTTCTTGGAATCATACACCGCATACGATTGTGGATATAAATCAGAATTTTCCCCAACAATTTTCACAATATTTTTCACCGCACCTACGGTTCCATCACTGCCGATACCGTACAGAATCGCGGTCTTTAAATTTGGATTTTCAATTGAAAATGCAGGGTCTGTTTTTAATGATAACTTTGTTAAATCATCATCAATACCAACGGTGAAATTATGGTGCAATTTTTTCAATTTCATGTTTTCAAAAATCGCCGCCACATCGCGTGGTTTAAATTCTTTGGAACCCAAACCATATCGGCCGCCAAATACCGCCGCCCGATCACCAACCACAGATTTAACATCCATATACAGTGGTTCACCAATTGCACCCGGTTCTTTGGTTCTATCTAACACCGCAATTTGACGCACCGTTTTCGGCAACGCCGCCAAGAACGCATCTGTTGGGAACGGACGATACAAATGAATTTTGATTAAACCGAATCCCTTGGGCAAATGCGCCATTGTTTCTTCAATTGTTTCACAGCTAGAGCCCATTGCGACAATGATATTTTCGGCCTTGTTGTCACCGACATATTCAACCAAACCATATTTGCGTCCAGTCAGTTTTCCAAATTCATCCATACATTCTGCAACTATCGCCGGTGTGTTCATATACAGTGCATTTGCGGCTTCGCGCCCTTGGAAATAAACATCAGGATTTTGCGCGGTTCCACGAACATGCGGATTATCAGGATTCATACCCGCATTATGATATTTTGCAACCAAATCTTCGGGAATCATTTTGCGCAGCACATCATCTTCAATACGCACCAGACGCGATTCTTCGTGACTTGTACGGAACCCATCAAAGAAATGTAAGAATGGCACACGTGCACGCAATGTTGCTGCGTGTGCAATCGCCGCCATATCATGTGCCTGTTGTACATTGTGCGATGACAATAATGCGAATCCAGTTGAACGCACAGACATAACATCACTGTGGTCACCAAAAATAGAAAGTGCATGCGTTGCCAATGCACGCGCCGCAACATGCATAACAAACGGTGTTTGTTCGCCCGCGATTTTATACATGTTTGGTATCATCAACAGCAACCCTTGGGATGCCGTAAATGTTGTGGACAACGCGCCCATCTGTAATGCGCCATGCATTGCGCCGGCGGCACCGCCTTCGGATTCCATTTCAATTATTTGTGGAATTGCACCCCATATATTTTTCTTGTGCTGAAACGACCATTCATCCGCCAATTCGCCCATAGTACTGCTTGGCGTAATAGGATAAATTGCCGCAAAATCAACACACCTGTATGCGACATCGGCCGCCGCCCAATTACCATCAACAATTAAATTAGCCATAATCTTAATCCCCCTGATTTTTTATGTCGCACAATCATACCCCCTTTTTCCAAGTAAGGCAAGCGATTAAAAATATAAAAATCACCACTTATTTGTTTGACAACACTATTGTTTTGTATTAGCATCACAATATAAAAGAGTAAAACCATGGCAATACAAAAATTTAATGGCCCATATATTATGAACCGTTCTGACGAGTTAAATTTTGCGTCATCGGATTATAAGATATTTATTATGGACAAATTCAAACAAGAAAAGTGCGCAGAATTAATTGCGAACCTGTATTCTATGATAGATTCCGCCACGGCGCATCCGATGCTTGACACACATTATCAAACAAAATCGCCATACGAATTACCAAAAAATAATCCAATTGCATTGGATGTATACCTTAATTCTGGTGGCGGTGATTTTGATGTATTAAGTCAATTGTCATCATTATTTGGATTGGCCAAAAGTAAAGGCATCATTATTCGCACATACGTTCCGGCCTATGCCGGCAGTTGTGCCAGCATGCTTGCCATTCAGGGCACACCGGGGTATCGCATTATGGGTGAAAACGCCCAACATCTTGTTCATTACGGTCGCACAGTTAACGAAGTAAATTTGGAAACCGAGGTTGATAAAGCATATCAAGACATGAAAAATCACGCCAATGCGACACAAAAATTATACCTGCAATACACAACCATTTCTGAACCAAAATTAAAGGAATTGCGTTCTGACGAATATGGTTATTTATCGGCAACCAAATGCCTGAAATTTGGATTCTGTGATTGGATATTACAAAATAATGGATATTTGAAATCAAAAATTAAATAGTGGTTATTAAAAAACGCCCATTTGGGCGTTTTTAATTTACAATTTTTTAATTGCGGATACATCTACTTCTATCATAGATGTGCCGTTTTTATCAACTTCGCCCCATACCTCAACAAAATCTGTGGGTGCAACCGTTAACCCACCCCAATCTTCTTCGTCTATTTCCAAATTTATTGTTCCGGTGTTATCTTGGAACACATAAGAATTTTCGCCATTTTTACGCAACAAGTATCCACGAATAATAACTGGCGAATTATCGGTCATTCCGCGCACCTGTTCTACGGTTACGACCTCCATCATGTTATTGTTCATATTTCCTGGGCCTGCGTACGCGGCCAAGGATGCAATTGCGCCCACCATCGCAACAAGTGATATTTTCTTCATATTTTCTTCCTTTGGTTGTTTGTGCTTTATTAACACATCAACATTATAAACCAAACCGCCATGAAAATATTTAGGTATGGTTTCGGCACATTTGGTTGAAATTCTTAAATCTTTTGCTAATATTTGAACTATGGACAAAGAAATGATAAACAAAAATAAAAACCAAGAATCAAATTTACATCAACCACAACAAAATCGCCCAGGATGTAGCATACCTTTAAATGGGTGCTTTACGGTTATTATTTTTTCTATCATCATCTGTATTCTTGTAAACGAATGCCGGCGTTCAAAAATTCGGTTGGATAATGACAGACGCAAATATCAACAGAACGATAGTATTATTGCGGCGCCACAACTGCCCGACAATACCGCGGTGTTTATGAATCATTTTAATTATAATCATTAAAGGTACTGGTGCAATTTTGCACCATTTTGTCCCAGCCAGTGTTTTGCACGTTCTACACCAAAACCATACAGTGCCCTAACCTGCGCCCAGAATTCTGGGGAATGGTCCATATGTTTGACATGCGACAATTCATGCATAACCACATACCGCATAACATCATACGGTGCAAACGCAAGTCGCCACGAAAAAGACATTGTTCCGGTTGTTGAACACGACCCCCAACGCGACGAAGTATCACGCAGACAAATTCGCCGTGGCCAAAAATCGCGTGGCACACCACGTATCAGATTTTTAATTTCTTTTAATAATTCCGCCTTGATAAAATTGCGGACACGACTTTCAATCATACGTTCGTCACCACCGACGAACAGCGTATAAAATCCGTTGTCATTTAAAACAAACTTATTTGCACGAATTGTTCCGTCATATATTACCCGAACAGATTTATCAAGAAATTCTATCATGTCACCTGATTTTAAATGCTGTTTTTGTGGTGCATTTTTAAAGAATCGTTCCAACCATCGCCGTTTCTGTTCTACAAATTTCATTGCCGCCGCATTTGACGATACCCATGGTCGTGATATATCAATACGGCGATTATCACCCGCACGTGGCCGAATAGTAATATTCCGCAACCCACGCCGAACAGTTATAATAACGGGAATTTTTTCACCCCACGAAGTTGTAAATTCAATATCTGACATTTTTCATCTTGGCTTTTATCGCTGCCACTATTTCGTCTGCATCAAATCCACATTCACGATAAACCATATCACCGGGACCCGACATTCCAAAATTATCTATACCAATTACATCATCGGCAAATTCAAACCAAGACGCCGTTGCGCCGGCCTCAATCGCGATAACGCGACCACGCAATATATTGCGTTTGTATTCGGCATTTGTTGCGCGGAAATGCGACACCGATGGGATACTTGCGACCTGAACCCCGATATTCAAACGACGCGCAACCGCAACCGCCAATGGCACTTCGGATCCGGTCGCAACAATGGTCAGACGTATACGCCGCGCCTTTGATTTATAAATTATATAACCACCGGCATCTATGTAACCATCAACCACCGATTCTATTCTGAAAACTTTTTGCCGCGACAGTATTATGCATGACGGACGATTTATCTCTGATAATGCGGTTCGCCAAGACCATAAAACCTCGGTCATATTGCATGGGCGAAACACGTTCATATTTGGAATTAAACGCAGACCTGCGATTTGCTCTATTGGTTGATGCGTCGGCCCATCTGGGCCAACCGCAATACTATCATGCGTCAGAACATAAACCACCGGCAACCCTGATAATGCAGAAATTCGCATTGCGCCACGCATATAATCACTGAACACCAAAAATGTTGAACCAACGGCGCGAATACCGCTGTATGCGATACCGTTCATAATTGCCGCCATTGCATGTTCGCGCACGCCGTAATTTATATAGTTTCCCGAAAAATCATCATATGTTATTTCATGCACCGAATCAAAGCGCACATTTGTATTTGGGCCTAAATCAGCACTACCCAAAATTGCGTTTAATCCACGTTGCATCATTTTTTCAAGACATATTCCCGACATTTCACGTGTAGAAACAAAATGCGGCGCATCGGGCAATTTAATAATTGGTGCAGATGCATAATGATTTGTATGTGTTGCCACATGCTGTCGTGCCAACGCATGCCAAGCATCGCGTCCACGCGACGAATCAAAACATTCTATCAGTTGTGCAATTTCCGAATCGGGCAACGCAAAACCATGTGCCTTGGGCGTGCCAGAAATACTGGACCCCAACCCCAACACCGTATCACACTTAACGAATCGCGGCGCACCAGAATCGGCATTTATCGCGTCATACATTTCATCAAAATCATTTCCATTTGCATGGCGCACCGACCAACCCGCCGCACGCATACGCATTTGAACATCAACATCTGTTTGGGCGACCCCTTCCATACTAAGCCCATTGCTGTCCCACAATAAAACAAGATTATCTAATTTATACCGTCCGGCGAACGCGATTGCTTCTTGGGCGACCCCTTCCATTAAATCGCCATCACTACACAGACAATAAATCGTTCCACCCGTATTATTATGCTTCGCGGCAATTGCCATACCAACGGCATTTGCGATGCCCTGGCCCAATGGGCCGGTGGTCGCGGCAACCCCCGAAATTCCAAATTCGGGATGCCCCGGCAAACCATCAATTTGACGCAAAGAATCTAAATCGCCAATTTTATATCCCGCCAATTTTAATGTCGCATACAGCATCGCCGAACCATGCCCCGCCGACAGAACAAATTTATCGGTACGCGGATTCAAAAACACCGCATAAATCAACGTGATAATATCCGCCGCCCCCAGCACGATTCCAATATGTCCACTTTTCGCGCGACGAATGGCACGCAACGCGTCCGAACGCACGACATTTGACATTTCGTGTAAAATCTTGGCATCTATGTTCATTTTGTGATATTATATCATAAACAAAAGGTTAAATAAATGTTAAAAATTTGGACAGACGGCAGTTGTTTGGGTAACCCCGGCCCAGGTGGTTGGGCATTCGTTGCAACCGACGGCACACATACCGCGGAACGCAGTGGTGCAGAAATAAACACAACAAATAACCGCATGGAACTTATGGCGGTTCTGCGCGCGGTAACGGCGGCGCACCGACACAGCGAAATTGAAATTCACACCGACAGCCAGTATGTAAAAAACGGCATGCAAACATGGATAAAAAATTGGCGCAAGAATAATTGGCGCACTGCGGATAAAAAGCCGGTCAAGAATCAAGACCTGTGGCAGAAATTGGACGAATCCACATCAAAAATAAAAATTCATTGGGTTTGGGTACGTGGTCATAACGGCGAAGAATTAAACGAACGTTGCGACGAATTGGCACGCACCGCCGCCGAAGGTTTGAAATAGTGGCTAGTGTTAGTGGTTAGTTCCCACTTGGTAAGTATGCTTCTATGACAGGACCTGCCACCAAAGTATTTGTTCCGGAAACATTGGTTTTAAAAGTATTACTAACAACATCATAAAGGCCGACAACATTATCCGACTTTCTTTTGCACGGGATGCCATCAAACCTTAATGTGTTATCATTATAAATTTTTAAACTATATAAATCCATTTTTGATCTAGGTGATTGAACCGCACCACTAGAATAACAATACGCACCAATTAAAATGGGTATATTTGTCGTTCGCGCAGTAGCAGTAAACGTTTTGTTAACTATCTGTGAACCGCTTTCAATATTATAAACGGCGTACCGACCACCCGCGGCATCAAAGTAATGAGAGCACTTTTTATAAGGATTAGCCACGGTTGTACTGGTATCACTGAATCCTGCTGAGTAATAAAATAAATTGGAGTTATTGGTTCCCATATATGCAGATGCCGAACCTACCCCGCCAACTATAACTTGCCAACTACCAAGTGAAGCATACATTTTTGTCTCTGCCTGAAATTTGATTTTGTTATTTGGAATATCTGAATAAAATCTTAATCCAGTATTTATATAAGCCCCTGTACCACTAACACCATCAAAAGAAATATATTCCAATGGGATATATTCGCTGGGCAATTGTGCCAATTTCATGGCTCTTATTTCCCATATATAACAATTTTCATCTGTGGGTTCGGCATTGGGGGCCCATTCAGTGCATACAAATTCGGTATCTATGGCATTTTGAACCGCGGCATTGGCATCCGCGGCGGTAACCAACGCATCTGTTTGTTATGCGTAATTTTGTGTGGCGTCATAAATCGCCTTTTGCCCAATTGTGCCATCGGTATTTGTCGTTGTTATAACTGTATCAGAATTTACCGCAGAAATCTTTTCCTGTTTGGTTGCAATTTGTGCATCAACATATGTTTTTGATGTGGTAATTTTATCGCCGGCCGCAAATGCGACGTTACAAATAGCAAACCCCACAATACACAAAACGATGGACAACGATTTTTTCATCGGTATTCCCTGCACCACATTTATTTCCCACAAATGATACAAAAAACTAACCAACGGAATCAAGCGCAAAAAACGGTCGCAAATGCGACCGTTTTTACTAATCACTTACAACTCACACTAACCACTTATAACTATTTCTTGCTTGGGATACATGCAACAAATAATTTAAAGATAAAGAATACCCAGAAACATACAGCGTAAATCTTCATACCCAATGTTACCGTATTCGTCATCATTGCCTGCGCCCACGAAGGTCCAAAAAACATTGGTGCCAAAACCAACAATAATTCAGGTACCAAATACCACCACACCGAAACACCGGCATCACGGAAACGACGAACCATCAATGCAACGGTTGGTATTACCAAGATATAATTAACAATTGTTGCGATTATTCCACCAACAAAGAACATAAATACAAACGACAAAATAAACGCGAACAAAATTCCAAACCAAAATTCACTGCGTGTGGAACGGCCGGTAACATTGAAATACCCCGTCCAGAATTTTTTAACCGCCATTATCGGATCTATGGCCGGCCTTGGTTTTGCGACAACAACTGGTGCAACTGGACGTGCCACGGCACGTGTGGTTGTACGACGCGTAACCGTACGACGTGTTGTCTTTTTCACGACTGCTTTTTTTGCAACAGGCTTTTTTGCCGCTGTTTTCTTTGCTGTTTTTTTCTTAACTGTTGGCATAATTCCTTCCTTTGTTTTGCTCGGGTGTATTATAACCTATTTTTATACCCTAATGCAACAATAAACATTTCCACAGAATCTTTGCGTGATGCATTTGGCTTTACATGATGCACGACATCAAAGCGTTCTTTTATCTGTTTCAATAATTCGTTTGTTGTTCCACCGGTAAAAGATTTCGCAACGAATACGCCGCCTGGCTTTAACGCGCGGCATGCAAAATCAAATGCATATTCCAATAACACCATTTGACGCAGATGGTCTGTTTTCTGGTGTCCAACGGTGTTCGGTGCCATATCAGATACAACAACATCAACAACACCGTCCGCATTATCATCCAAATTTAATTTATCAATCAACCAATTCAATGCTTCGTCTGTGGTAAAATCGCCCTGATAAAATTCAACATTGTTTATTGGGGTTATTTCCAACAAATCCATCGCAAAAATTTTCGTTTTTGGATAGTTGCGCGCAATAAATTGCGACCACGAACCCGGCGCCGCGCCCAAATCAACAACCGTCTGACCGTTTTTCAAAAATTTATACTTGTCATTTATTTCAATCAGTTTATATGCCGCACGCGCCCGATATCCGTCGGCATGCGCACGCGCGACATACGGATCGGTGGCCTGACGTTGAAGCCATGCCACCGAAGATTTGTGCTTTGCAATTTTTTTATTTGTTATTTTCATGCAATTGTTTCTCTAATTCGTTTCTAAATTCGCATGCACGACGATATGCATCTTTGAACCAAAACGGTTCACAGAAACAATATTCCACGCGGCTGGTATCTGTCTTGCTGTTGTACACCATCTTGGTAAAATGCACGCGACCACGTGGCAACGGCACAACATTTTTCGCCGTTCGTTTAAGAATCACTGGGAACACATTTCCTTGGAAATTTGCACCGATACCCCAACCCAAAAAACTGCCATCTTTGGCATACATTGGTTGTGCCTCTGAAATGCTGCTTGGTTTATATATTGTTGACATTTTTATTTTGCCCCTGGTTCACCTGCCCCTGATTGCATACGTTGCATAACGGCCTCCATCCCGCCCATACGCTGAATCATAGCCATTTTTTGTTTCATTTTCACATATTGTTTAATCATATGTTCTACTTCGCGTACCGTAACGCCCGCAGATTCCGCAATACGCACCTTGGCATTTGCAAAGATTTTTTCTGGATCGGCACGTTCTTCAATGGTCATTGCCTCTAATATTTTAATTTGGGCATCAACACTGCCATCTTTTATTTTTTCCTTCATTGCACTGACCGCGCCCGACATACCCGGCACCATACGCAACAGCCCACTAAAATTACTCATTTTTTTAATTTGTTTTAATTGCGCCAACATATCGTTCATATCAAACTGTCCCGCCATCATACGCATCGCGGTTTCCTTCATGCCCTTTGGCATTTTTGGTTCTTGCGCTTCATTGTTTACATTTTCTGCGGCGGCTTCTTTTTTCTTTTTGCCAAATCCAAACATTATTTTGCTCCTTATGTTTTTTGTTTAATTTTATGCGATAAAAATCTACTTGTCCAGGTACTTCTTAAGATATTTTCCGGTCAGCGATTCAGGATTCTGGGCGACCTGTTCTGGTGTTCCGGTTGCAATTACGCGTCCGCCACCCGCACCACCGGCCGGTCCCAAATCTATTATCCAATCGGCTGTTTTTATTACTTCCAAATTATGTTCTATGACGATGACGGTGTTACCCTGCTCTACCAATTCGTGCAACACGCCAAGTAACTGTTTAATATCTTCAAAATGCAAACCGGTTGTTGGTTCATCCAAAATGTAAAGTGTTTGACCCGTGCTGCGCGCAGATAATTCTTTGGATAATTTTATACGTTGCGCTTCACCACCCGACAAATCCAACGAACTTTGTCCTAATTTTATATAATCCAAACCAACGCGCTTTAATAATTCTAATTTACGACTTATCTGCGGATGATTTATAAAGAACCGATATGCTTCGTCCACCGTCATATTCAACACATCGGCAATAGATTTACCTTTATATTTTACCGCCAAAGTTTCATCGTTATACCGCGAACCATGACATTTATCGCACTCAACATAAACATCCGCCAAGAAATTCATTTCTATTTTTATTTGGCCATCACCCTGACATGCCTCGCAACGACCACCCTTGACATTAAACGAAAACCGCCCTGAACCGTATCCGCGTGTTTTTGCTTCTGGCAATTCGGCAAAGAAATCGCGAATATTTGAAAATACACCGGTATATGTCGCCGGATTACTGCGCGGGCTGCGTCCAATTGGCGATTGGTCAATATCAACAACTTTGTCTATATTTTCCATACCACGAATAATATCATGCGCACCTGTTTCTATTTTGGAACCATACAGCGCACGCATCAACGCCGGATACAACGTATTCAACAGCAACGTAGATTTTCCAGACCCCGATACACCCGTCAACGCAATAAATTTTCCCAACGGGAATTCAACATCTATGTTTTTAAGGTTGTTCGCACGCGCACCACATACCGTTATTGTATGTCCGTTACCACTGCGACGTTTTTTCGGCACTGGAATTTTCTTTTTGCCCGATAAATATTGTCCCGTCAGTGAATCTTTGTTTTTTATAACCATCTCTGGTGTGCCGGCGGCAATAATATTTCCACCATTAACACCCGCACCACGACCAATATCAACCAAATAATCAGCCGCACGCATCGCATCTTCGTCATGTTCAACAACAATCACACTGTTGTCTTTGTCGCGCAACATTTTTAGTGTATCAAGCAATTTGTCATTATCACTTTGATGCAACCCAATTGACGGTTCGTCCAGAACATACAACACACCCGATAACCCACTGCCAATCTGCGATGCCAAACGGATGCGTTGTGCTTCCCCCCCCGACAGCGTTCCCGACATACGCGACATTGTTAAATACCCCAGACCCACATTTTTCAAGAACGACAACCGCGATGTAATTTCACGCAACACCATACGCGCGATATCATTTTCCTTTTGTGTCAAATGATTTGGCAAATCCATAAACCAATTATAAGAATCATCTATGGACATATCGCAAACATCTATGATATCTGCGCCATTTATTTTTATGCACAATGCCTGAATATTAAGACGTTTTCCATGACATACCGGACATGGCTTTTCAGATTGATATTTGGCCAATTCTGCACGCATCATTTCGGAATCAGATTCGCGCCAACGCCGTTCAATATTATTAACCACACCTTCAAACGGTTTCTCATAAATAAACCCGTTCCAATTTATCTTGATTGGCTTGTCGCCTGTGCCATACAGCACAATATTTTTCTGTTCTTCGGTTAATGTATGCCACGGCTTTGAAAGTGGAATTTTATATTGTTTATGTAACGCATCTAACAGATGGTTAAACTGACTAAGCATGCCACCACGCGACCATGGTGCAATTGCACCGTCTAAAATAGATTTTGATGGATCGGGAATTATCAAATCTGGCGACATATTCAATTGCACACCCAAACCATCGCACGCACTGCACGCGCCCGCCGGCGCATTAAATGAAAATAAACGCGGTTCAATTTTTGGAACGGCGAATCCACTGACCGGACATGCATAATTTTGCGAATATAAAATGTCTTCGTTTGTATCCAAACGGCGCACTATGACCGACCCTGGCACAAGACGCAACGAACCTTCAAACGAAGAATACATACGCGAACGAAATTCTTCTATATCTGATTCAGACGCATCAGATTTTGGCATTTGGACACGATCCACAATTACAAAAATATTGTGTTTTTTATTTTTATCCAACGGTGGCACCGCCGATAAATCATACAGTTCATTATCTATGATAACACGCTGATACCCCTGCTTTACCAAGAACGCCAATTCTTTTTTATATTCGCCCTTACGGTCACGAACAAGTGGCGCCATAATATACGCGCGCACTTCGGCCGGAATATCAAATGTTAAATCAACCATTTCGGCAATTGTCTGTGATTTTATCGGCAACCCAGTTACCGGCGAATGCGGCACGCCAATTCGCGCCCACAGTAATCGCAAATAGTCATAAATTTCCGTCACCGTTCCAACAGTTGATCGCGGATTTTTTGATGTAGTTTTTTGTTCAATAGAAATTGCTGGTGCCAAACCTTCAATTAAATCAACATCTGGCTTTTTCTGCATATCCAAGAATTGCCGCGCATAACTGGACAACGATTCAACATAACGCCGTTGACCTTCGGCATAAATAGTATTAAATGCAAGTGATGATTTGCCAGATCCGGACACGCCAGTAAAGACCACCAATTTATTTTTTGGCAGATCTAAATCAATATTCTTAAGATTATTTTCGCGCGCACCACGAATCTTTATAAGTCCAGACATAGCAAGAAAAATATAGACCTTTTATTCCAGATTTCAATACCACCAAAAATTTATTTTACTGTTTCTTTTCGGTGGCACCTTTATCGGCACTGGTCTTGGTGTCTGTGGGTTTGCTATCCTTGGCATCCGATGCCTTGGTCGTCTCTTTGGGTTTTGCATCTGCGACCTTGGCTTTTTCTGCGCTTTTATTTATTCCCAGTAACGCATCGGCATCCAACAAGATTCCTGTCTTGCGGGTATGGTCTTTGCCAACCTTGGGTGCCAATTCGCCACGAACCCAAATATCAATACCACCAACATTACCAAATGTTGCCTTGTTTTTATTTCCCTTTGGAACATAGTACAAATCACCCGGAACCAGCACGCGACTAAACACCGTCTTACCGCGCGCATCCTCAACTTTTACCCATGATTCTTCGGCCGCTTGGATAACGATTTCACCGTCTTCGCGATTTTCTGTTCCATATCTTTCGTG
This sequence comes from Alphaproteobacteria bacterium, assembly GCA_016285415.1. GTDB lineage: Bacteria > Pseudomonadota > Alphaproteobacteria > Rs-D84 > Rs-D84 > Enterousia. The sequence goes on from JAEEQU010000021.1 coordinate 12,947, forward strand.
GACGGGTTGGCGATATGCAGGTTCTGCATTTATAACCGGTGCGACCTCTTCTACTGGAGCGGTTTCTTCGGCGGCGGGTGCAATTATCATACCAATAATGATACCGACAATCGCGAACAATACGACACCGCCCACAATCCATTTCCAGTATTTCACCAAGAATTTGCAGAATTTTGTATCTTTGAATTTCTGCAAATTTTTATCCAATGTTTCTTTAACCTTGGGTTTTTCACGTTCGGGCAATTCAACGACGCCTTGAATAACTTCGTCATTAAAATCTATACCCATTTCTTTCTTTATTTTTTTGACGATTACATCTGGGTCAACACCCAATTCCATTGCATAGTTCCGCGCAAATCCCAAAATATACACGATTTCAGGCAACACAGTATAATTTCCATCTTCCAATGCCTGCAGAAAATCTTCGCGTATGCAAAGTTGCTTTGCAATTGTTGCGATTTCACGTTTACGACGACCGGTTGTTCGCGCTGCGCGCAACATTTCGCCTGCGGTCATTTCATTATTCAATTGTGCTTCTTGGACTTCTTCTATCATAACGCGCGCCTTTTGGTATGTTCTGTATAATAATAGACCTATATATTCGCAACGCAACCCCAAAATTGCAAAATTTCTTGTTTAATGACATCTGAATCGGTTATCTGATTGATTTTTGTGCGAAATTCCGAAGAATTCGGCATTCCGGCGGAATACCATGCCAAATGCTTGCGAAACATTGGAATTGCGGTCTTTTCGCCATAATATTCTATCATCAGATTTAAATGTTTCATTGCCACCGCGCCAATATTTTCTGGCACGTTCGCAGTTCCATCAATTACACCGAAAATCCACGGTTGTCCAAGCATTGCCCGCCCTATCATTGCGCCACTATATCCGCGATTTAACATATTTTGAACATCATCCGCTGTTTTCAAATCGCCATTTGCAATAATTGGAATTGGCATATCTGTGATTTCTGGGTGCACCGCGGCGCCAGTATACCCAGTGGCACGTGTCCGCCCATGCAGAACCGCGAACTGCGCACCATTATCGGCGGCGACATGCACCAAATCGGCCCAGTCCCGATGTTCATCATCCCACCCCAAACGCGTTTTTATGGAAACAGGAATCTGAACCGCGCGCACAACTGCATTTATGATTTTGCCCGCCAATTTATGATCGCGCATTAAAAACGCACCGGCGCCGGCACGCGTTGCAACCTTTGGCACGGGGCATCCCATATTTAT
>JAEEQU010000098.1 GCA_016285415.1 Alphaproteobacteria bacterium
TATATTCCGGAAAGTAAAACATCACACCCCCAGGCGAATGCCCTGGGGATGCAATTATTTCCATTTCTATATCACCCAAAATCTTGGTCGTCCCCGCGCGCAAATCATTTGGTTCCAAAAAATCATCAGGAATTCGTGGCAATTCCCAAAAATCAAGTATCTGATTTCCCCACAGGACAAGTGGCAAATCCGCCCTATTCATAAACCACGGAACATTGTGTCGCCGCGCCAATTCAGGTGCCGCAGAAATATGGTCGTCATGCCCATGCGTCGCATAAATTGCCTGTAATTTTAACCCACGCGATTTTAATAACTTATCCCAATCATCGCTGTGGCCCCATGCATCAAAAATTACACAATCACCACCCGACGACACCAATACAGAATTGGTGTTTTCAGGGGGCATGCGCAATATTTCAAATTTATTTTTTTGCACCGGTTTTCTTTTTCGCTGTCTTTTTCTTGCCAGATACAATTTCTTTGATTTCGTCGCCGGTAAGCGTTTCGCGCTTTAACAATTCTTCGGCCAATTTCTTAACCGTTGCTTTGTTCTTGGTAATAATTTTCAATGCATCCGCATAGGCCCTATCTGTCCACGACTTAATTTCTGCATCAACAATTTCCGCGGTCTTTTCAGATGCGCTTTCCAATGGCACCTTATGCCCAAAACTTTGCACTTGGTTCACCGCGACCATACCGATTTTTTCAGACATACCCGCGGTTGTAATTGAACGCCGTGCAAGACGCGTTGCCATCGCAATATCGGCCTCGGCACCGGTGGTAATCTTATTCGGTCCAAAGAAAACCTCTTCGGATGCGCGACCCGCCATTTGTATTGCAAGATCTGCGCGCACTTCGTCAATTGACATTGAAACCTTATCATCTATTGGCAAATGTTGAACCATCCCCAGCGCACGTCCACGTGGGATAATTGTTGCCTTGTGAATTGGGTCGGTTACATTGGAATAAATTGTCGCAACAAATGCATGACCGGCCTCGTGATAGGCGGTCAGTTTTATATCTTCGGGACGCATTTTGCGGAATTTACGTGGTCCCATCATTTGTTTATCGCGCGCTTCTTCCATATCTTCTTGGGTTACCAATTTATGTCCAACACGTACGGCATGCAATGCGGATTCGTTCAACAGATTTTCCAAATCAGCCCCCGAAAATCCGGTCGTTCCACGCGCCACATTTTCAAGATTTACATCTTTATCCATTTTGATTTTTTTCGCGTGTAATTCCAAAATTTCGCGTCGACCGTTCATATCCGGTAATTCAATATAAACCTGGCGGTCAAAACGCCCCGGACGTAACAATGCCGGATCCAACATATCAGGCCGATTCGTTGCACCAATAACAATAATGCCTGTTTCGTTTGAAAATCCATCCATTTCAATCAGCAACTGATTTAATGTCTGTTCACGATCTTGGTCATTAAATGAATTCTGACTGCGCCGTTGACCAATTGCGTCTATTTCATCAATAAACAGCAAACATGGTGCATTACGCTTTGCCATTTCAAAAATTTCCTTAATCTTTGCAACCCCAAGTCCGACAATGATACCAGAAAAATCACTGCCCGATGCGGCAAAGAACGGCACATTTGCCTCGCCCGCGATTGCACGTGCCAACAATGTTTTACCTGTTCCCGGTTCCCCAGACAGCAACACCCCACGTGGCACACGCGCACCAACGGCGGCAAATTTTGATTTATCGCGCAGGAAATTTACAATTTCCATCAGTTCCTGTTTTTCAGAATCTATGCCCGCGACGTCTTTAAATGTCGTCTTTGGTTTCCCAGTTACAATTTTTGTTGGGTTTTGACCCAATAACGCGCGCCCTATTCCACCACCTGCACCACGCATACCACGGAAAATCCACCAGATAAATAATATACCCATCAAAATAGGAACCCATGTTTCAAGATAGCCCAACCAACCACGCGATGAATCTATGGTTACCATGGTACCGTCTTTGGAAAACTGTTCCAATAATTCAGGGTTATACACCATAACCGCACTGTATTTGGTTCCATCGGCAAGCACGCCTGTGGCCTTGTCACCCTTTATATTCATTGTTTTGATATCTTCTGCGCGACGCAACACATCCGAAAACGACAATTCCACCGGTTCAGATGCAACGACGACGCCATCGGGATTTACCGTTTCATGCGGTTTAAAAGAATACCCAATGACCACGGCGAACAATGCCGCCGCCAAAATCAAAAATAAAGTTGAATGATTATGTGGTTTATTTTTTCTGTTTAACATATCTTTTTCTATTCCTTTTCCTAAAACTTGTTTTTTCACCTTCGGGAACAATTAAAATTTGACCCCGCAGACGGCGCACCGTACAATGCCCCAACGTGAATTTGCAATCGGCATGCAGTTTATTTAGTGCCGCCGACAAAGAATTCAACCGTGCCTGATATCTGTCCCCTCCAATTTTTTGAATAAGATTGCCTAAGAACTTTAAACTAATATCAGGCCCCAGGTCAAACAGAAAAGTTTCATCAAACAATGCATAGCCATCTTTCATAACACGACGAACAAGATGCGCAACATTTTTCTCTGAACTGACACGCACCCGCCCAAGATTTTGAATCGCCAACAGCATACGTTCATCG
>JAEEQU010000099.1 GCA_016285415.1 Alphaproteobacteria bacterium
AGGTTCGTGTGACAAATTTAACCGCGCCGTCGGTAATTTATGATGACGATTTGGTCAGTGTGCCTGTACCGGCCCCCGAATACGATGAATCAGAATACTATTATGAAGATACCGCAGCGGTGTATCAACCATCGATTGCGAATGAATACAACGAATATTCGGGTGGTTTTGTTGATGAAACATCATATAACGAACAATATGACACACAAAACTACTATGATGAATCTGGCCCCGAAACGCGGCGACGCTTGGACGTGTATGATGGTGGGCAATATAGCATCAGTTATGATGAAACAACATATTAAAAAAATATCACGCATAGTGCGTGATATTTTTTTTGTGTTTTGTAACCGCGCCCTATTCTTTTTCTATTACAACCATTGCGGCGGAAAAATTATCTTGGTCGGTAATAGACAGATGAACGCGTGCAGTTATTCCGGCGATTTCTTTTAGCAATGCGCGTGCACCGCCGGCAATCATAATTTCGGGATGACCATTGTCGTCGTGCACGACCGAGATATCTGAAAACGCAATATCATCCCCAAATCCGGTTCCCATGGCTTTCAGGCATGCTTCGCGTGCCGCCCAGAAATTGGCAAGATGTTTTTCGGCATTGGCGTTATCGCCATCTGCGTATTCCAGTTCTTTTTTTGTGAATATGCGTTGCTTTTTGAATGCAGACCAGTCAAGAAAACGGCCGGATTCAACCAAATCTATTCCAATGCCAACAATCATACGATTCCTCCCTTTTTGGTTTTACTGATACGGGAATATAGAAACTTTTTTCCGATTCGTGCAAGTGGAAAATTAAATAAGATGAAACTTTATAAAAAATTGTTGCATTTTATAATCATTATAATATATAATAAATTTGAATCAAAGGAGAAATCTATGAAAAAACATAAATTAATCATTCCATTTGTTGCGGCGGCTATTGCATTATCGGGAACGGCGGCATTTGCATCACCGGGTCACGGTGGTGGATATCACGGACCGAATCATCATCCGGTGACGCATGTTCATCATGCACCGCGTCCGGGACATGTTGTTTATATCGGTGGTGGACATCATCATGGACCACATCATCCACAACCACATTATTACTATCATCATACCAAGACCGGTGATATTATCGTTGCGACGGCGTTGCTGATATCGGCATTAATGTAGTATTAGTGTTTAGTGATTGGTGTTTAGTTATTCCGGCAATCGCCGGAATTTTTTATTTAGTAAATTATATTTGTAATATGCGAATTTATAATATATAATTCCGTTTGTCGTCGGGGCGTAGCTCAGCCTGGTAGAGTACTTGCATGGGGTGCAAGGGGTCGCAGGTTCGATTCCTGTCGCCCCGACCATAAAAATTAAATCGACCTTTGGTCGTTTTTATTTTTATCGTGGGTAAACGCGCGAACCTCACATTGCAACGCAATGTCAGGTTCGGAACAAGTGTGCATTGCACACGCAGTGAAAGGGGCCCACCACCAACGGTGGTGGGAATTACATTCCTGTCGCCCCGACCAAGTCAGACAAGCTTTCAATCTCGTAATGTTTTTATTTGTTCTTTAATACTTTGATGCTAAATCAAGAGATGTTTCTTGACAATTTGCAGTTTTAGTATATACTTTTGCCAAGGATTTTAATTTTGACAGACCAAGATATAAATTATAACTATAAACAACTGAAAAAGCATCATGGCGAGACATTTGCTCGTATTATTCGTGATGCAGGGTTATTGAACCTGCCAAACATTGTGCATATTTTAGAATTCGCGGGAAATAGTCCAGAACATGCACAAAATTTGGTTAAATACCTTCAGGCAAGATATCACCGCGCCCAAAAAATAAAGGCACCAACACAGAAAACACCTTTTGAATTGCTGGATGCGGCGGGATATAATGCTTTCTTGGTTGAAACATTGGAACAACAAAACTCTATTGAAAAGTATTTTCGTCCAGGCGAAAAACTGTGCACATTTAATGATCCGACACGATATCAAAATAATTATATGATTCATGCGGTGAAACGCGGCGCAGAAAATATTAAACCGTCCGACACACCACAAAGACAAGACGAATATGGAACATCGGTTATATCAATCCAAATATCAAAATTTGATAACCATATATCTATTAAAAACCGATATAATCACAAGGTTAATTGTTGTGACGCGACATTTTCAAACAATCCAGATAACATTATTCCTGGATTAACGTATGCATTGAATAAGTATTTTGATGTAGATATCTATGCCTTAAATATGCCCGAACATTTTATAGAAAGGAACGGTCAACTTATGTATTACGACCATGAAATTGACGGGAATTTTTTTGGCCATGATTGTTATACAACACGTAAAGGGATTCAAAAAATAAACAAAGATTATCAAATTATGTTTGACTGCATGATACTGGATACAAGAACAGGCGAAATAACAAATTTATACAATTTCTTTGGTCTTGCCCCTTTTAAATTCTTTGAAACTTTTTTCAAAGGCAAGAAAATACGGATTACAACGAACCCGCAAAATAAAACACAACAATTTATATCTGTAAATGACGAACAT
>JAEEQU010000022.1 GCA_016285415.1 Alphaproteobacteria bacterium
TTGACCCTTGTAATATTACCAGCGCCATCTCTTTCCACCATACTGGATATATCACCTCTGGAAATATGAAATAAATTGGATAAATCAGACGGATGACTTTTAGCAAGATCGTCCATCTTTTTGATTAACTCTAATATCGCCGTTTCTGTACGTGGATTCGCCGTCAGCGTATCATCTGTTACGCTATCAAACAAATGCGCATAATTGGTAATAAAATCTTGAACAACACCGTCATATGATGCCTTGTTGGCCTTAAGCCGTGTAAATGTTGATTGGCATGCCAAATACAATTCACGCCATTCGGTTTCTGTTAACTTTGTTACGTCTGGTGCATCCTTGACAACCAAGAATCCCTTTGGATGACCATGTTCACGAACAAATGGGTCATTGGCACCCGGTCCCGTTCTTTGAATGTATTTAAGCCACTTGCGCTGACCTTCGTTTAATTTACACGAACCATCGTCTGCGCCAGTTCCCGCCCAGTCACAAAACTGTTGCCATTGTTCAGGATGGTCGGTACGCCACCGAAACATACGACGGGTCTTAAAAACGTCCACTAAAAATTTTGCCGTATTATCTGCCATCGTTGCCTCCTTTGGTTACCCCACACATATTGTATTATAGTACAAAATTGCCGTATTTTCAAGGTGTCAATGCAATATTTCCGATATAAAAACGCATAAATGCAAATAAACGAATATTTTTTACAATAATCCTTAAATTTTTGTCGTTTTTGCTTGATTTTTTATAAAAGTATGTCATAATTTGCGGCGAACTGCTGGAAAAAGACAGAAGTTTTGGGGCTATAGCTCAGTTGGTAGAGCAAATGACTTTTAATCATTGGGTCCAGGGTTCGAGTCCCTGTGGCCCCACCAAAATAAAAACCGCTTTTGCGGTTTTATTTTTTATATTATTTCTTTTTCGTTTTAAACTGAATATCGCGCAGTTTTTTATATTCGCCGTCCAATGCCACTAATTCGGCGTCGGTTCCCTGCTCTATTATATGACCATTTTTGATAACGCATATAATATCTGCATCCAAAATTGTGGACAGGCGGTGTGCAATAACAAATGTCGTACGACCACGCATCAAATCTTTCAACGCTGCCTGAATTAACTTCTCGCTTTCGGTATCCAGCGCCGATGTTGCCTCGTCCAACAGCAAAATTGGTGCATCTTTTAATATCGCACGGGCAATTGCAATGCGCTGTTTCTGACCACCCGACAGCAACGAACCACCCTCACCCACACATGATTCATAACCATCTGGGAAAGACATTATAAAATCGTGTGCATTTGCCGCACGCGCCGCCGCGATAACTTCTTCATGGGTTGCGTTCGGTGCGCCGTATTTAATATTTGCCTCTATGGTATCATTGAACAAGAACACATCTTGGGATACTTCGGAAATATTTTGACGCAAAGATGCCAATGTATATTTCCGTATATCGCGACCATTTATCGCAATCAGCCCCCTTTGTGGCTCATAAAAACGTTCAATCAGGTTGAACATCGTCGTTTTACCACCACCACTGGGGCCGACCAATGCACAAACCTTGCCCGCCGGCACATGCAGATTTATATCGTGCAAGACCTGTTCTTCGGGGACATATGAAAAGTCCACATCTTTGAAATCAACAGACGGCCGAACCGCGCGTAATTTTGTCGCACCACGTACATCCTGAATTGCGGGTTTGGTGTCCAAGAAATCAAACAATATTTCCGCCGCCAATAATCCATGCTGAACCGTGTCACCAACCCCAGTAATAGATTTTGCCGGTTTATATGCCGCGGTCAGCGCAAGCAAGAACGCCGTAAAATCACCAGTAGTAATTGCGCCACTGACAATAAAATGGCCACCCAAAATCAGCGCCAAACACAATCCAACCGATATCATCAATTCTAATAATGGCGATTGCAGACCAGATGCCTGGGTGCTTTTATACGAATTAATCATGGAATTATTCAACACATGTTCAAATCGCTTGGTTTCGGCATCTTCGTTTGCAAATGCCTGTATTGTTTTAATTCCGTGCATCGTTTGATTCAAATGCTGGGATACCTCGTTCGCGATACCAAACGATTTACGCGACAATTTACGACGGCGGCGCAGAATCACCAACATTGGAACAATAATCGCCGGCACCAAGAATAACAATATCGCACACATTTGTGGTGCGTAATAAACCATCAACCCCAATGTAATCGCCAATGTCGCAATCTGTTGAATTGTTTTCACCACGGTATTCGTCACAAGGTTCAAAACCGCACCCGCCTGAACCCCAAAATAATTAAGATGCTTTCCAATTCCACCCGCGTAAAATCCCGACAAATCGGTATGCACAACATGCGAATAAATTCTTTTCTGCAAATGCGCACTGGCGGTAAGACCCGCCTTGGCCATAAGCAACGCACGTGCATATCCAAATGCGCCCTTGGCCGCAAATGCCACGATTATCAGCAGCCCGATTACATACATGGTATCCATGCTTTTTTCAATAAACGCCTGGTCAACGACACGCTGAACCAGTGTAATACTGTACCCTTCGGCACCAGCGGCACAGATTGTTGCGATAATTCCAGCCAACAACCATTTCCATTGTGGCCGGCCAACCTCGCGCCAGATACGTCCGTATAAAGACCATTTAATGCGACCGTTTGATTTGTCGCCCTTAATAAAATTTTTTATTTTTTCTATTATATTTGCCATAGTAACCATATTATAGATACTAACCAACGCACTGTAAAGTGATTATTTTACCCTTGATTCATGGTGATAAAACAACTATAATCCGCGCGTGGTCCGCAATCACAGATTCACTACAAATAAAGTGCGGACTTTATTCGTAATGGAATCTTGGTGATTGCGGAAATGTTAAACTATTTAAAAAAGGATATTATGAATGGTTAAATTACATAAACATACTGAACCCGAACCAATCCAAGAAGATGAATTGGATGAGGATTTATCTATCCATATCGGCACAGAAAATTCGGAACATGTTGAACCAGAATCAGACGATAACGATGATAAAGTTTATTTTATGGCGCTTGGCGGATTGGAACATGTCGGACAAAACATGTACCTGTATAAATACAAGGGAAAATTTATTGTCGTTGATTGCGGTATGGGATTCTTAGAAGAAGAAATCGGTGCTGGTGATGTTCAATACTGTGATACAAAATGGTTGGAAAAGCGCAAGAAAGATGTTATCGCATTCGTCATAACGCATGGACACGAAGATCATATCGGCGCGCTTAAATACATTTGGCCAAAGTTTAAAAAGCCAATTTATTGCACACGTTTTCCGGCGGAAATTTTGCGCAGAACTTTCCGCGGCATTGAATTAGATTTTGATCCTAAAAAAGACATTATTGAATTTGATGCAAATGGTGCAACATTGAAACTTGATCCGTTCACTGTTGAAACATTTCATGTCAGCCATTCTGTACCAGAAGCCCAAATGTTAATCATCAAAACGGGTGCTGGGAAGATTTTGCACACTGGGGACTGGACATTTAATGATGACAATCCAATTGAACCAGGAACCGATTATGCGCGTCTGCGCGAAATTGGATCTGATCCAAAGTTAATTGCGTGCGCGTGCGATTCAACATCTGTATCACGCCAAGCCATCCAGACCACAGAAATTCAGGTCCGCGATACATTGACCCAAATTATGCGTGATGCCCCAGGTCGTGTTATTGTTACGGGTTATTCACGCAGTTTGGCACGTATAAAAATGTTCGCCGACGCTGCACACGAAGCTGGACGCATGGCCGCAATAAAAGAACGCAGCAATCCAAATCCAGTTCCGTATGTCGGATTACCAGAATTCCGTGAAATTGGAATAGATTTCAAATACCTGCAAGAAAATGATGTTTATGAATATTCCGAAATCAAGGATTTGCCCGCCGAAAAACAGGCAATTTTCCTGACCGGATCCCAAGGCGAAAAATTTGCAATGTTAACCCGCCTGTGTCGTGGACAGGTTAAAGAAATGAAACTGATGCCGACCGATACGGTTGTATTCAGTGCTATTATTATTCCGGGGCGCGAACAAGATGTTTCGTTCTTGTATAACAAACTTGCGAAAATGGGGATTCGCACACATACCATTTACGATACCGACCATGTTCACGCCAGCGGCCATGCCGGACGTCCAGAAATGGAACGTTTCTATGATATGGTTCATCCCCAGGTTTCAATTCCAATGCATGGTGATTATATAAATGAAATGCTGAACGGGAAAATGGCAATGGAACGCGGTGGTGCAAAACACATGATGCTGGTTCGCAACGGCGAAATGATTGCACTTGCCGACGGTGCAGAACCATACGTTTGCGAAACAATTGACACCGGTTTTGTTGTTATGGAAGGTGAAACCGAACGCAGTGCCAACGATCAAGTATACAAGAACCGCAAGAAAATCGCATCCAACGGCGCAATATTTGTAACATTGCCGGTGGATAAACGTGGATTTTTAAAAGGCACGCCAGAAGTTTCCAGTGCGGGTATATTTGAATCTGATGCCACCGGATTTATGAAGCGTCAAATTCAAATTGAAATTACCAAGGCCATAGATGCGTTGTCCAAGACCGAACGCAAATCTCAAGACAACCTTGTTCATACGGTTCAAACCGCCGCGAATAAAGTTGTGCGTGCATCATTGGGTGCGGATAAAAAACCGCAATACAGTGTACACTTTGTTCAAAAATAAACACTAAATTCTGTATGATGCGCACTATGATTTTTGTCATGGTGCGTATTTTTTTGAAAATAATTCTTTACAATAAAAGGTTATTTTTATACAATACGAACGTAAAACAAAAAAAGGAAGGAAAATGCCAAGAAAACCAACAAAAACCACTAAGAAAACAGTGAGAAAATCTGCACCGGTTGTTGCACAGCCAGCGGAAATGCACACATGCCAATGTGGTACTGCATGCCAATGCGGTTGCCATCATGGTAAATTCAAAAAGTTCATTGTACTTTTGATTGTATTCTTGCTTGGGTTTGCACTTGCAAAATTTGTATGCAATCCGATGCAACAGCGTCGCGCCCATCGTCGCGCGATGGAAATGCATCCGGTATTCACAAATGGATGCTTGGATATGGCATCTATTAAATGTCCAAAGATGGTTGAAACATTGCAAGCAGCCGAAGCAAATGCAGACGGTTGCATCACGGTTTCTGAATTCAAAGAAGTCAAAGATGCAATGCATGAAGAAATGCGCAAGCATCACCATCATGGTAAACCAATGCCAACGGATGCAGAATAATATTTTAAGTTATTCATAAAAAATAACCGCCGAATTGGCGGTTATTTCTTTATTTAGAAAATCCATCCTGTTGAACCCACAAACGATTCCAGTATGTTGTATCTATTTCGATTGCTTTCTTGGGCGTTGACTTAACATTGCGTCTGTTTTTTACCGCATCAGATACACTTTTTACTGTGCCATAACTGAACCCCCCAATGCCAAGTCCAAACATAAAAATTACAGACAACAGCATAAATCTATCATACCATTTTTTTGAGTTCGTGCGTTTTGATTTTTCTTTTTTCTGATTGGCCATATCAAACCCCTTTCTTTTCATTTTAGCACAGTTTTTATGCATAACAATCTTTATTTTTGCTGATTTTTTGGGTCAAAAACACGCACCAGCATATCAAACATATATTCATATTGTTCTGCCACCGATGGTGCATATTTTGCCATTTCATTCTGGGCCACATTTGCAATTACACGACCCGCACCCGATGGCAATTTTGCCGAAATTTGCCGCATAATCACTGTCACCATTTCACGCATAGTTGCACGTATTTCTGGTTGTTCCAATGATATTTTTGGTATGGCCCACGACCACCCTTTCCATTTGGCACACAGATTATAAAACGCACGCATAAAATCTATATTTGAATGTTCATGCTTCTGCGCAATATCACGAATTGCGTCCGAATTTTCGTCAAAGAATTTATAAACTTCTGTGGCATATTTTAGATATTGCAATTTGATTTTTGGCTTTATCGTCATACCATCTTGGCGTGACACGATTGCATCACCCTGCTCTGTTGCGCGCAAGAGTCCTTTGATATCCACACCATTTGGTTTCACATAGCGTTTTAATAACTCCAATGTTTTATCATCTGATTCATTACCAATTTTGAACCATACCGCAAAATCAATTGCCGCCAAATAGTATTTCCCATTTTTTGCTGCGCACGCGTCCAGAATTTCTTGGGTTCGCGATGACACGAATCCGGGATTACTCAATTTATCTTTGACGGCCATACGACCAATCACCGCGGTTGAATATTTTTTCATATCATCATCAAATGCGGCGATATCGCGTTGACGTTGTTCGTCACTGAATCCCCACTTTTTTGCGAGTGGCCCCAATTCACGAAAGAATTTACGCACATCAAAGATATTATTTGCACCCGTTGAATTTTCAAATATGGTCATCATTGCTTCACCGGTTTTCCACCCTGGATTGTGTGCAAAAATTGTACAGGCATAATCTACGACATTCGCAGGCACAGAAAACCGACCATTGTACATGAAATTCAATGTTTGCACCATGCCACTCGGCATGCCCGCATCTTCAAATCTTTTGCGTGCGGTTTCTGCATCAACATATTTCATAAAGATTGACCTTATTTAAAACTTACCTTGGGGGCGGTGCGTTCCGCTTCGTCAATCTCAAACAGTTGTTCAGGTGTAAATTTAAACATCCGTGCAACCATATTGCTTGGAAACTGTTCTATTTGGGTATTTAATCCCATTACAACCGTATTATAAAATTGACGCGCAGATTGAATCTTGGTTTCTGTATCGGTCAATTCGCGTTGCAATTCCAAAAAGTTTTCATTTGCACGCAGGTTCGGATATGCTTCGCCAAGAGCAAACAATTTGTTCAATGCACCGGTCAATCCATTTTCCGCGGCTGATTTATCAACCATGCCATTTGCGGACATTGCCGCATTACGTGCCGCAATAACCGCCGACAAAGTATCTTTTTCATGTGCCGCTGCGCCGCGCACTGTTTCAACCAAATTAGGAATTAAATCATAACGGCGTTTCAGTTGTGTATCTATGGTCGCCCATGCTTCGCGCACCTGATTTCTGCGCGATACCAAACCATTATAAACCGCGATAAAATATAATATTAATGCACCGATTATACCAATTACTGTCCACATTTAAATACCTCTTGTTTTGTTTATTATCATTTTATATAAAAACATATTAAATTTCAACCTATATTAAAAAATCCCGCGATTGCGGGACTGTTTTTTATTTTTTCCAAAATGCGAATCCTGAACGCTTTTCTTTATGTTCTTCACGATTTTTGCGTTCTTCGCGGGCGCGTCTGCGTTCGGCACGACGTTCCTGGAATCTCTTGGCAGATTCTTCATCGCGTTGAATCAATTTAATTGTCGTCACAGACAGTTTGCCATTACGAACTTCTTCTTCAAATTCAACAATGTCCCCTTCGTTCAAGAAGCGTAAGTCTGCATTTTTCAATGAACTGGAATGAACAAATACATCATCAGTGTTGCCGTCTGCATTTGGTGTATCAGGTGCAATAAACCCAAAACACTTTTTACCGTTGTACCATTTTACTTTACCTTGGCGCATCTTTTTTTCCTTTGCTACCTTGTTGATGATTGGGCCATGTTTGACCAAATCTATTTTGATTGTGTCATAATAGAAATGTAAAATCAAGAAAATAACAACGCCGGTCTTTAGATTCTTTTCTTGGTTATTGCGCACTATTTGTTGGCATTATAATACCGATAAACTTCGTTCATGACAAAGTTAAATAACCGCACCGATAATGTATCACCACCAAGGTTCATACCACTGCGTGCACGTGGCATTGCCGCGCACAAAATGAACCGTGTCATAAATCTGAATATCGCGATTTCTTGGTTCATATCCAATTTAGACGAAGAATGTGTTATATGGAAAATCTCATTTTTGACCGCGGCATCCAATTTCGTAAATATCTTTTCCAGCATATTTTGTGGATAGTATAATTTACATTCTTTTGGGAACCCTTCAAACAACGAAACATCGCCACCACGACTGTATAAAATATTCCACCCAACCCTATCAAACAAGTCATCCAAACAGCGACAAATAACCATGTTATATTGCATGATTCCATTTTCCATCAGTTCCGCCGCATCTTGTTCAATTTTCAAATTTTCGGCATCTGGACGTTCACGCAATGTTGCATAGTAATCATGCGTCTTGCGTTCAAATTCAAAGAAAGTGCGAACCTGACATATAATTTCCATGGGAATCACATTGTCGGGGGTTCCAATATTTACAATTATTTTGGAATCACGATAATTACGTGGGTTGTCTATATCATAAAACTTATCACGCACAGAAATAATGCGTTCCGGCATAACATCGCGCATACGTTCAATAAATGTTCGTGCCTGTGGTATCAAATCAAACAGACATTTTACGCGCCATACATCATTCAGGTATTTATGCGGTTTCTTGATTTTATCCAATTCACGAACAATTTGGACAACCAATTTGTCATCACTGGGGCCTAATACCGATAAAATCGCCTCGGCTGCGTCTGTGATATATTTTGATGAAAACCGCGCACGAATTTTATTTTCCAAATCAAATAAATCTTGGGAACTGTTTGCGTCAATCATTATGCGTTTAACCGCGGCAATTACATCTTCGGTAAAGAAGCGATAATATTTGCCTGTAACTTTGTCCAATGCACGTTCTACCTTCTTTTGTGCACCAACAATAACCGTCACAATTGATGACACCGAAAGGTCAATTTTGTGCGCAACACCTGTTGTAAAAAATTGATTTCGCATCGGATCCGCATCCAAACGGTGATTTACCAAATACGCCGATAATGGATTTATATCTATGATTTTTATTGGTTTATTTACCGGCAAATCTGTTTCAGAATCATATTCCATAACCGCCGTTTTGGGCGCACCAAAACATTTACCTAAAATATGAAATACCTCGCGATAGCATGACATACCGTCGGCATATACGCATTTCAAATATGCCGCGGCTTCGTCATTTATCTGGCCTGATGCCAATACCTTGTCAATATAGGCAAGATTGTGCCTATCGTGGTCAGCAGTAAGTATATCAACTTCGGGAACTTTGACACTTGGCATTATACAATATCACCTTTTATTATTTCATGATTGGGAACAACACGACATCACGTGCAGTTGGTTGGTCAAACACAATCATCGCAAGACGATCTATACCCATGCCAACACCAGATATCGGTGGAAACCCATGTTCCATCGCGCGAACAAAGTCGTTATCTGGGTTAAATGCTTCTTCTTCACCATTTGCAATATCGCGTGCCTGTTGTTCAAACGCGGCAAGTTGTTGAATTGGATTCACCAATTCGGAATAGCCCTTGCACAATTCCCCCCCCGCAACCAGCAATTGATACATATCCAAACAACGATCTTCGTTATCATTGTGACGTGCCAATGGTACCATATATGTTGGATAATTGTATAGGAATGTTGGCTGAACAATCAGATTACGAATCTTGCGCTTGTAAACATAATCAACCAATGTTGGAATAGATTTCAAATCTTCCAATTCAGACATTGGGAACATTCCTTCGTCCACCAATTTCTGACGCAAGACATCAACATCGTCAAATTCCAAAATGTTGCACCCAAACAGTTCGTTCATACGGGCCGTATAGTCAATCATTTCATATTTACTAAAGTCCAATTTGGTTCCTTGATATTCAATCTGCAATGTGCCACGGGCCTTTTGAATCAGTTCTTGAACCATTTCCCATGTGAATTGAATATTGCGCTTGTAATCCCAATATGCCGCATACCATTCAATCATCGTAAATTCCTGCAGGTGCATTGCATCCATACCTTCGTTACGGAAATCTTTGGCGACCTCATACACACGATCAAAACCGGCACCAATTGCTTCCTTTAAGAACAATTCTGGTGAAATACGCAATTGGAAATCCGCATTCAATGCATTGTGATGTGTTGTAAATGGCTTTGCCGCCGCACCAGATGCAATATTTTGCATAATTGGTGTTTCAATTTCCAAGAACCCGTTTCTGTTCATATAGTCACGTAAATTTTGTGTCATTTTGAAACGCCCCAACAACGCGGTACGCGATTCAGGGTTGGAAATAATATCCAAATAACGTTGACGATAACGTGTTTCCATATCGGTCAGACCATGGAATTTTTCTGGTAATGGACGCAGGGCCTTGGCCAAGATATCATATTTGGTTACACGAACGGTCAATTCACCCGCCGTTGTGTGATACAATTCCCCAGTAATGCCGATAAAGTCGCCCAAATCAACATTGGCCTTCATAAATTTATAGTTTTCTTCGCCCAATTCTTCACGCGACATAGAAAACTGAATTTCACCATTTATGTCATAAATGCGTCCAAACATCAATTTGCCCAACCAGCGCAGCGCCGTTACACGCCCACACAGACGAACCGCCGTTCCATCCGCCAATTCGCGAGATTCTGCGATAGTATGTGTGCGGTCAAATTTGTCTTTCCATACAACCCCATCACGCGCGCGAATATTTTCCGCCTTTTGCAGACGTGCCGTTAATTCGTTTGTGGACATAGATGTATTTTCTGACATAACTTTTTCCTTTTTGTTTAAAAAAACGGGGCACCGTAAAAGTGCGCCCGTGAATTTACTTCATGGTCGCACCGATACTATAAAGATTTCTTGCCGTTTTTACGCATTTTATGTTTGGTGCCACATGCACTACGGCGGTATTATGCAGGTTTTTATCTGAAATGTCAAAATAATTATTCAAAAAATCAGCATTTTTATTTGATTCTGGCATTTTCCCATGTATAATATTCGGGCAAAAAAGGACACAGTATGCGAATTGCACTAGATTTAGATAATACTGTTTTTAATGCCGCCGAAGAATATCGCGCGGTCATAGAATCAATGCACTGTAAATATGTTCCGCCGGTATCGTATGACGTTTATAAAAATGGTTATCCAGTGGCGGTGGCGGATGCATTGCGCAAATGGCTGGATTCTGATGATATATATAAAACACGTATTTTTGATACCAAGATTCCATTGGCGTTAAACGCAATTTATCAAAACCCAAATTATGAATTATTCTTTGTTACGGAACGTTTATTTAAAAATCACGCCCAGACACTTGAACAACTGGCGCATGCCGGAATAATGTGCGATGACAGCCGGTTAATTCACCGCATACCGAAAATAGACGCCCTAAAAGAACATAAAATTGATTTATGCTTTGACGACGCGCCACACGTGGTCAGCGACTGCATCGTAAATAACATAGATGTGGTTATGATTTCAACCGATGATACGGCATATAACCACCACCTGCGTGGGCGCGTTGAACACTATCCAACATTGATGTTGGCGTTGCAAAAACGCGGTTTAATTAAATAAAAGGAATATGATTATGGCATATGATCCAAACGCGATACAAATTGAAGCGGTTAACGATAAATTCACATTGCGCATTACCATGCCAAATGGCAAGGTCCAAATGATGCAATTTGTAAATTTACAATCTTTGAGCAATTTTCACCGGGACTTTTACAGATCGGTAAGGCACAGAAAATTGAGTCGTTAATTTGCGAAACCGCGGTATTTTGCACAAAGTTTATTTTTTACTTGCAAAATGCTTTTTGGTGTGTAAGAATACACCACGCAATGCGAGCGTAGCTCAGTTGGCTAGAGCGCAACCTTGCCAAGGTTGAGGTCGAGGGTTCGAGCCCCTTTGCTCGCACCAAAGTTTTAACACCCGCAAGGGTGTTTTTTTATTCGTGGCAAAGGGGCGAGAACCCGCAGGGTTGCGAGGCGAGACGGCGACAGCCGGCGAAGTACTTTGCTCGCACCAAAGTTTTAACACCCGAAAGGGTGTTTTTTATTTGTATTTTATGTTGATGGCGAATATACTTAGGATAGAAACAAATAGAGAGGTTACAATATGCCCGAAGATTTAGAAAATCTTTTACTGAAATTGGATGACGAATTAGATGACATATCATCTGATAAAGATTCAGAATTATCATTGCCTGATGCAGTTCTGTTTAATAAAGTTAATAGGGCCAAAGAGCTTATTGCCCAAGGTGCAGATGTTAATATAAAAAACGACTTGGGTGAAACACCAATTCAAATGACAATCAACCCAGAAATTATAGATTTATTGGTGGCGCATGGCGCGGATGTTCATATCCAAGGCGAATGGGGAAACACACCATTGCATGATGCCGCAAGATATGATTATTTTGACGCGGCCGCGGCGCTAATCAGAAACGGTGCCAATGTAAATGCACAAGACAATGACGGTGACACACCCTTACATAACGCATATGCCAAAGGCAATGAAGAAATTGCCGATTTGTTGATAAAAAATGGTGCGGATATAAATGCAAAAAACAACGATGGCAAAACACCATTGGATATAAAACACCAGTATGAATTGAACGAAAAATTGTTTGATGCGGTTAACAATGACGATGTCGCTGCGGTCAAAAAACTAATTGAATTGGGCGCGGATGTTAATACATCCCAATGTCGTTGGTTTACCCCATTATACACCGCGAAATCTAGTGCGGTTGCAGAACTGTTAATACAACACGGTGCCGATGTTAATGCCATAAATGATGATGGCGAATCCCCGTTGTATTGGGCATCTGTTAAAAATCATATTGATACTGCGACGGTGCTGATTCAACATGGTGCCGATGTTAACGCAGTGGATTACTGTGGTTGCGCCCCATTAGGTGCCGCCAAATCAAATGAAATGACAGAATTATTGGTTAAACATGGTGCCCAAAAGGATAAAAAAGAATAAATTTCAAATATTTTGTTAAATTTAACCAATATGACATGCCTACAATAATTCCTTGAAACATGGGGTTTTAATTGTCTATAATCCCCATGGCAAAGAGGTTATTTATGACGCAAATATTATCTGAAACTTATCTTGATTATTCTGACATTTTAATCAGACCAAAAATGGGTATAAACCTTAATTCGCGCAAAGATGTAAATTTGCAACGCGTTTTCAAATTTAAACATGGACAAACAAGAACTGGTCTTGGTGTGTTTAACGCAAATATGGCGACGGTTGGTAACTTTGTTGTCGCAATGAAATTATTAAATCGTGGAATGTTTGCAACAATTCATAAACATT
>JAEEQU010000023.1 GCA_016285415.1 Alphaproteobacteria bacterium
TTATTAAAAAAAGTTCGCCACATTATGGCCCAAGTCCCCAGAAAAGTCAAGAAAAATCATTACGGTATTATAATACCGTTGAATATAAAAAACTTGCGAACCGGTTTTAAGTTTGATAACCTTTATTTCGGCAATTTTTATATATGGAGTGTAATATGGCAACCGATGATATCAAGAAAGTGATTGAACGGGAATCAAAATGGCAACGCCGTTGGCGTGATGCGCGCGTGTTTGTGCCAAAAAATGATGGTTCAAAACCGCGTTTTTATAACTTGGTCGAATTTCCGTTTTTGTCAGGTGCGGGGTTGCATGCCGGTCATTTGTTGATTTATACAGGAATGGATGTTTTATCGCGCTATCGCCGTCATTTGGGCTATGATGTTTTGTTTCCAATGGGTTTTGATGCAATGGGAATTGCTGCGGAACATTATGCAACGAAAATTGGAAAACACCCCGCCGATGTGGCAAATGAATTAAAAAAGACCTATGCTGAAGTAATCGATTCTGCCGGTTGGTCGGTTGATCCGGAAACACGCGTGGCGACATCGGATCCAGATTATATAAAGTGGACCCAGTGGATGTTTATTCAGTTTTTTAAGGCAGGTTTGGCATATAAATCAGAATTGCCAATGAATTGGTGCCCAAATTGTCGGACAACACTGACCAATGAAGAATTAGAAGACGGGTGCTGTCCACGTTGTCATGGTGTTATTGAAAAGAAAGAAAAAATGCAATGGAATTTGGCGCTGTCTAAATATGCTGATAAATTGCTGGATGGGCTGAAAGATTTAGACTTTGATGAACGGGTCAAGAAAGATGAAATCAACCTTATTGGGAAATCAAAAGGGGCAGATGTTGATTTTCGCGTTGGCGATGATGTGATGACTATTTATACAACGCGTGTTGATACCATATTTGGTGTAACGTTCTGTGTTATTGCACCGGAACATAAATTGCTGCGTAAATGGTTGGATTCTGGGAAAATAGAAAATAAGGCCGAAGTAGAAAAATATATCAAAGAATCTGCGGCCAAGACCGAAATTGAACGCACCGATGCGTCACGCGAAAAATCCGGGGTTGAATTAAAGGGGATTAAGGCGATTAACCCATTTACCAATACCGAAATTCCGGTGTTCACATCGGACTATGTATTGGTTGATTATGCGTATGGGACGATTATGGCGGTGCCGGCGCATGATGAACGCGACTGGGACTTTGCGAAGAAGTTCGGGTTGGAAATAATTCCTGTGTTGGCGGGTGGCGAACCAGATAAGGTTTGGACGGGCGATGGCGCGCATATCAATTCACAATTCTTGGATGGTATGGATAAAGAAACGGCCATATCAACCGCGATTAAGTATGGTTCTGAACATGGATTTGCACGCGGCACAACAAAATATAAATTAAAAGATTGGGGATTTTCGCGTCAAATGTATTGGGGCGAACCAATTCCATTGGTCTATTGTGAAAAATGTGGTTGGGTTCCTGTACCTGATGACCAATTGCCCGTTATGCAGCCATATATGGCAGATTATCGTCCAACCGATGAAGGCGAAAGCCCATTGGCGCGTGCGACCGATTGGGTAAATACCAAGTGTCCATGCTGTGGCGGTGATGCCAAACGTGAAACAGATACGATGCCGGCATGGGCGGGGTCGTCGTGGTATTTTATGCGGTATTTGGACCCGAAAAATGACAAAGAATTCTGTTCGCGCAGGCAGATGGAAAATTGGATGCCGGTTACACACTATAATGGTGGACACGAACATAACACGCGGCATTTGATTTATTCACGCTTTTGGCAACATGCGCTGTATGATTTGGGTTTGGTAACCACCCCCGAACCATATGCGAAGCGCACGGCACTTGGGTTGTTGTTGGGCAGCGATGGATATAAAATGTCCAAATCGCGTGGCAATGGTTTTCAGGCGGCCGAATTGCTGGCTCAGGTTGGTGCGGATGCGGCACGTGTTTCGGTGCTGTCATTGGGACCATGGAGAAATAATACAATCTGGTCTGATGGTGCGTTGGCTGGGGTGCAAAGATTCTTGAAACGTGTGGAAAATTTCTCGGATAATTTGACCGATGATGCGCTGACCGAAGAACAAGATAGATTGGTCAACAAACTTATTGCGGATGTTACAGACCGTATTTCAAATATGGGATTTAATACATCTATATCGGCAATGATGGAATTTATCAACGAATTCCCAGGTGGCAAGATGCCACGGCGCGCGTATGAAGTTCTGATTCAAATGCTGAACCCATTTGCGCCACATCTGACCGAAGAAATGTGGGAAAAATTGGGATATACCGATATGATGGTGTTTGAACCATGGCCGACATTTGATGCGTCCAAATTGGTGCAAGATACGGCGACATTTGCGGTAACCATAAACGGAAAGCGTGTTGCCGAATTTACTGCGAACTTGACCGCAAATAACGAGGAACTGATTGCGTTGGCACGTGCGGCGGCGGGCGCAAAGATTGATGGTGCAGAGATAATCAAAACCATTGTCGTGCCAAAGAAGTTGGTTAATTTCGTGGTAAAGAAATAGTGGTTAGTGTTAGTGATTAGTGGTTAGTGAAAACCGCCCTGCTCTTTGGGCGGTTTTTACATTGATTGTACAGAATTTTTATACCCCAACAAATCGTTTAATGCGTTTGTTCGCAGTTCATCATATAACTTCGTCAATATTGCCGTTTTTCTTGTATTGGTGCATCTGGGGTGGATGCTTGCGCGGTCCTTAATGGGTCAAGTTCTGCGCATTTTTGTATCAACATTCCATAGTCGGTTTCAGCGCTGTATTTTAATCTTCCCCTCCTTTTTTTTCAAAAAGTGAAAATAATATTTGGCAAAATACTTGACAAACATAAATTTATGTATTATATTTATATGTGAAGATATGAGGTTATCAGAACCAAAAATAACAAAAGGAGATATTAGAATGAAAAAAGGCAACAAAATATTATCACGTCTTTCAGTATTTGCGATGGCTTTGTTACTGTTTGCGGCATGTGGGCGTACGCCGTCACAAAAACGTATCAACAAAAAGCACGCAAAGTATGTTAGTGAGATGCCAGATGCAAAGTTGGTAAAGGGTCAACATTCTAAAAATGCAGAAAAAATGGCTGGTTTGATTGCATGGGAAATGGCTGCTGATATTGATTCTTTGATTAATGGTATGACAACGCCTGAAAAGAAATATGGACTTGATAAAATGTATTGCAATACAGCGGTTACAACGGCTATGCGTGATGCGTTAAGAAAAAGCAATTTCAAAGAAATATATGGCATAGACTTATTTGAAAATGCACGTATTACAGATATGCAACGCGGTAGCAGTTTCATAAAGTATTTGCAAAAGAACAAAGAAGCCTATGATGCCGCGGCAAAATGCATTAACTTTGCGGATATAACCGCCGAAGATTATCAGGATATGACCAAAGGCTCGATAATCTTTTATCGTGGTAATTATATTGATACCCAAACTGGTAAAACCAAAGGGGCATATTCCCATACACAAATGGTTGGGGGTAAAGGTTTTTCGGACGACGTCAAAGGTAAAGAAGCAGATGGTCGTAATCCAGGGGGGACCAAATTTGCCCCATCAGATAAGGGTGAAACAGTTACTATAAACGCCTATGGCAATTTGTATCGATATGGTTCAGATAATATAGCGGTTTATAATGATCGTCCAGACGTTGTGTTAAACGAGGCTTTGGTTATAGATTTTGAAAAATATCTTGAAACCATAATGTTACAACAATCAAAATAAAAGAAAAAACTATAGAAAAATTTGTGTTATATTTAATGCAAACAAAAAAAGGAGCCAAAAATGACGGATAATAAAAAGTTATTTCCTGGTGTTACGCAGGCACAATTGGATGCCGAAGACAGAAAAAAACAAAAACAAGAAGTCCATGACGCCAAAGTCGCAGAGAAACAACTTAGGGCAACGATGCGTGCAGAATTATTAAAAAAATTTGGTGTGGATTTAAACCAATATGCGCGTGAACGCAAAGCGGCCATCAAAGGTGGCGTTTTTGGTGCGTTGATGGGTGTGTCGTTTTGGTTTTGCTTAAGTTTTATGGTTAATGGCTTTATTGATACGTTCCAAGGCAAAGAAGTTGGTGGCAAAGAATGGACAAAATCAGTAGTAAATCCATTTGTAGATGGCAAGTTTGAACCAACAGGCACCTGGTATCGTCAATTGGCATTTTTGATTTTCTCTGTATGTGTAGCAATGGGGATTTATAGAGTATACGGCCAAGGATATCGCTATGATAAACAAAGAGTTCGCGCGGTTGATGTGATGTTAGAATTAGAAAAATCAGGTGTAAAATATGATTTGAATACACGCGAAGTAAAACGCTTGGTAGAGGTCGTGCCATTTATTATAGAAGGAATGGCCGCCGAGAAAAGAGTATATTTTGATAAATTGATGAACGGGGAAATTAGTATCAAAGATAACGATACATTTCGCAATATGGCGGTCGCGATTATGCAGGGGCATCTGCAGTCGCACCCCGAAGACGCCGCGTTGATTTTGGATGCTTTTGAAGAAAAATCTTTGCCAGATACATTATTGTGGCGTTGTAGACAATTACAATTAGAAAAATAAGAAAAACCGCCCTGCTCTTTGGGCGGTTTTTACATTGATTGTACAGAATTTTTATAACCCAACAAATCGTTTAATGCGTTTGTTCGCAGTTCATCATATAACTTCGTCAATATTGCCTTTTTTTCTTGTATTGGTACATCTGGGGTGGATGCTTGCGCGGTCCTTAATGGGTCAAGTTCTGCGCATTTTTGTATCAACATTCCATAGTCGGGTTCGGTTGGTTCTGGGGGTTGTGGTTCTTGTTTAGATTCTATTTGCGCCATAATTCCTTTATTTATGTTGATTTGATGCTTTATCGCACAATAAATTTTATGGTTTGGATGCGGAATATAATGCAAGAAATATCTCATTTCTGGCATCAATGTATGCTCAATTGCGGTTAATATGACCTTTTCACTAGCATTTTGCATATTACGCTGTGTTAGAACAAGTATGCCGTTACCTTCGGCGGCTGCAATTTTTACCGCTTCGCATGGGTTTTCGATGTAATCGATACCATCAAGATATCTTGCAACATGAATTTTCTGCATTTGAAGTGTTGGTTTGGGGTGTTTAGTTATAAGATTCGGGTATTCACGCGAATTTTTCAATGCTAAAATCCATTGTTGTTCTGTTGGGTTCTTTACGTACACAATCCACTCGCCTGCTGTTTGAAGCGCCGCGTTTATAACCGCATCAGAAGGATTGTGCAATTTATATAAAACTTCGCCCCATTGACTTTTGCGTGCCGCGGCAATTTTCACTTCTTCTGGGATTTCGTCTTCTGGGACAATGGTCAGAAAGGTTTCCAGGCAAACTAATGGATCAACGTGTTTTATTATCCAAAGCATAAATTCAGGCGTGCATTCTTTTTTTGTCATCATGCCATTAAAAAGCTGATACTGTGCAATGGACGTTGGACCAGTAAGATCACAAATTTTTTGTTTTTTGCGCTGTACCCAATAAGCAGGGTCTTCTCGTGACAAAGATTTTTTATAAATAGCGTATTCCATAAAGTTTTTTTGAATCAAGATTATGAAATCTTGTCTATTCTGCGACGGCGTTTTTCTGAAGCATCAAATGGACTTTCTAAAAATGCCTGGGCACACAAAAAGGCCATTTCAATATCTATATCGTCTGCGCCCAATGCCAAGACATTTATATCGTCGTGGAATCTGTCATCGCGTGCCTGGTCCGGACGGTCGCAACGTGACGCGCGAATATGACGGTAACGGTTTGCGGCAATCTGTACCCCGGCACCCGTTCCACATACCAATATCCCACGTGTTTCTGGTTCGTCCAGCATTGCATCCGCAAGTGATTTTGCAACATCTGGGAAATCAACCGGCGTATTTAAATCATCGGTTCCCAAGTTCACAACATTATACCCCAGTGCGCTTAACATTTCTATTAAATAGAGTTTCAACCCCACCCCACGATGATCAGCGGCAATAAAAACTTTTGATATATTTTTATTCATCTTTTTTATCCTTGCGTTTGGCCAATTTGCATTCAAGGCCGGTATTTGATGTTATGTTTAATGTTTTATATGACAATGTGCCGGTCATTTTCGCATAACTGAAAACATTGGCGATATCAACAGTTGCAGGCCCATCCAATGTCCCGTGCAGAAATAAATTTGCCGTTGTAACCTTGCCTTCTACGGTTCCGCCACGACCAATAACTACTGTTTCGGCATCTATGTCACCGATAACATGACCGTGAATTTGGACACTGTGGTCTGTTTTGATATTGCCGGTTAATTTGCAACCCGCACCAATAATGGTTGGTGATGTTTTTTCATCTGCGTTTGTAAATGCCAACATTTTCCTTTCCTTTTTATTCTTTTACGAATTTTTCTGGGTCAAATGGGTTGCCCTTGTACCGTATTTCATAGTGCAAGTGTGGCCCAGTTGAACGGCCCGATGATCCGCCAAGCCCAATAATTGTGCCCGGACGCACCCAATCACCACGTGATACCGTTATTTTAGACAGGTGCGCATATAATGTTGTGAACCCAAGTCCATGGTCAATTTCAACCGTTGTTCCATATCCCACACGTTCACCGGCGGATATGACACGTCCCGGGGCAACCGCCATCAATTCTGTGCCAATCTTGCCGGCAAAATCTATACCACGATGCTGTTTTTGTTCGCCGGTAAATGGGTCTTTGCGTTTACCGTATCTGGATGTAATGTGCATATCTTTGATGGGTGCGCCAAGTGGTAATATGCGTTTTAGTTTATTAAGGCCGTTCCACAGTGTAATATCATTTGCCAATTTCTGATATTTTTCATCCAATTCTTTGTCTATTTCCAATGGGTTAAATACGGCGCCAACCAATTGGTTAGAATATTTGTTCGCACCCGCAACCAATGTTGCCTCGTTCAACCCAAGTGTCGCCATCACGCCGTTTATATGTTTTAAATCTGCGCGCAGTTCTGCCATGTTTTCAGATGCCAATTTTGATACGGCATCCACGATTTTGTTGTCTGCCTCTACAACCTTGGAAATAGTTTCCAGTAATTCTATATCGCGTTTTTTAATTTCTACATTTTCTGCGCGGGTTAATTCATATTCAATGGCCAATTCGGACATCTTGCTGTATTCTGGGGCATAATCTTCATCGGTGAACATTTCTGTGATACGTGTTTTCAGAAAGTCCAATTCCCCCCAATTTTTGCGGCGTTCACTTAATAATTCTTCTTTTTGTGCGTCGGTAAGTTTTGTGTCTTTTAATAATTTATCGTCAATAATGTTTACATTTTTGGTAAGTTCGTTGTATTTGCCAAGGTAATTCTGCAAATCTATCATGTGAACCGCGTATTTTTCACGCATCTGTTCCAATTGCAGTGTTCTTTTCTGCAACATTGGGCGGTGATAAACAAACACATATGTTGACCAAGATGCCCAAATTGCAAGTCCAACCTTGGCACAGAATTTTGTGAAACGCCAAAAACTGCTTTGGTTAAAAGTGTAAACATTGCCACGTGGGGTATCCATTACCGTGAATTCACGCGGCGGAAAAATACGGACGATAACACGCCAAATTGCGCGGAAAGGTGCTGTTATAAACGCCCATAGTGACGTAAAATATCTTGTTATAAAGTTTATCATAACGTGAATAGCATAATAGAATAATCTTGATTAGTCAAGAATCACAATTTTTTTGCCCCTTATCGTTTTTTTTCGGTCTGGGCCGCCAATATTTCCGCAATGGATATGCCGTCACGCAGAACGGCATCATTATTTATTGATAGACCTGCAAATAAATTGACATTTGTGGCCCGCCCTAATTTCCCAGAAATTAACACGCGTTCGGCGGTGTGTTTAACACTAAACAGCGGCAATATGTTAATGTTTCCGCAATGATGACGTGTCATTTCACTGATAATATTCGCGGTTTCGGTGGCGTCAATAATTATAATAAATGTACCATTTGGTTTGACGCGCGCAATACAATGACCCACCCACGCGTTTAAATCTGCATTGTGATGTGCGTTGTGATTTGCTGGTGTGCCCTTGAAATATGGTGGGTTTGTAATTACCAAATCAAACGTCTTGTTGGTGCGCCATGTGGTAATATCTGCATTGATAAGTTCAACATCGCGATGGTTCATTTTGAAATTTTCAGCCGCCACATCCAACATATCTTGTGATATATCTATGGCCGTCATTTGAACATTTGGCATACGTGTCATCAGGCACAGTGCCACCGCCCCAGTCCCCGTACCGACATCAAGAACGGTTTTCGGATTGCCGTCTGCAAAGGCCGCAGCCCACACCGCATCAGATGTTGGACGATATGTTGGGCCAATCATTTTGACCCGACCACCTATTATTGTAAAAACTTCTTGTTTTTCATCCATGACTATATAATAATTCGTTAAAAACAAAAGGCAAGTTTATGTTTAATGAAACTATGGTCGTGGCAAGTGCGGTCAGTGCGTTTAATAATTTCGCCGTTGTGACACCGGCTTTTTTATGGAACGCCGTTTTGTGTGTGCCGTTATTCGCGGCTATCTATTTGTTCGTGCGACGGTTTTCGGCCAAATGCGGTATTGCACCGTATGTGACGGTTGAACGTATGACCTTTTGGACGGTGATGTTAACGGCAGCATGGGTCGTGTTAATGGGTGGAAATTATGCGGTGTTGCGCGATAATATTTCGTTATTACCGTGGGTTACGGCGGCGGTGTTATTCGTATCTTGCATATTTATTGGTATAAATACGCGCGCAATAAAGTTGCCAATTTGGTATGGCCCGAAAAATGCGACTAATCGGCGCAGATGGATAATGAATATCATTGTATTATTGTGCTGTCTGGTTCCGGTGGGGTTAAGTGGAATGCTTAACTGGTGGGGGCCGATTTTACAAATTGTTGCGGTAATTGCAGGGTTGATTTTGGGGCGCTATAGCGGTCGCCAGATGCGTGCGGTGCCGTGCACCCTTGGGGTTATGTTTGTGACGGTAATTGCGATTTTAATGCAATCAGAATTATGGCGGTTTGGACAATTGGGAAATCTGACACCGATACATTTGTTGTGGGTGTTGGGAACAGGAATTGTGATTGCGGCGGCAATGGCGATAAACTTGGTTGCGCCGCGTGGACGTGTGCATAACAGCGCGTATATTAAACTAAAATGGCTTATGCGTTTTGTTTTGGGGCTGTGTATGGTTTTGTTCATTTTGACCGAGGCTGTTCCGATTTTCATCGCTGGGGTGGTGGCTGCGTTTATTTCATTTGGGTTGTCCGTATGGCATGCCGAAAGTATCTCTGGCGAACTGGGGAATTGGATGCTGGCGTGGGCGATAATTCTGTTTGGGGTTTTAATTGATGTTGCAACGATTACCGCAATCGGAATCGTATGGATTGCCCTGCCCGAAAATACCAGACGCCAAGGCATTGGATTTTTGTTATAATTCGTTAGATTTATTGAATTTAAATGCGTTTTTTAATGCTGTATTATAACCACAGCAAATATTTGTATAATACAGGTGGTTAATATGACAACGATACATCCAAGCGCAATCGTTCACGAAGGTGCCGTTTTAGGCGCCGATTGTAAAATTGGGCCGTTTTGCATTGTGGGACCAAATGTTACCCTTGGGGATCGGGTTGAATTGGTTTCGCATGTTGTGATAGATGGCAAGACATCAATTGGTGATGATTCCATTGTTTATCCGTTCGCGGTTCTTGGGGTAATGAGCCAAGATTTAAAATGGCAAGACGAAGCGACAATGACAGGTCTGCGTATTGGAAAACGCTGTCGCATTCGTGAATATGTTACAATTCATTCGGGAACACCGGCATCGGATGGAACTGTGATTGGTGATGATTGTCAGATTATGGTTAACGCACATGTTGGCCATGATTGCAAGGTCGGCAACAGTGTGGTTATGTCTAACCTGGTACAAGTTGCCGGACATGTAGAAATTGAAGATTTCGCAATTTTATCTGGTGGCGTTATGGTATTACAGTTTGCACGTGTCGGACGCAACGCGTTTATCGGTGGTATGTCGGGGGTATCAAATGACATTTTGCCATATGCGATATATGATGGTCCACGTGCAGTATACAGAACTATAAATCGTGTTGGTTTGATGCGTCATGGTTTCACAAACGAAGATATGCATGCAATTCACGCGGTATATTCTGCGGTATTTCGTGGCAAGGACGGAACGGTTGATGAACGTATTGCCCGCGTCCGCAAAGATGTCAAAAACAATAAATACGCGATGGATGCAATTGATTTCATAGAAAATCGTTCAAAGCGTGGAATTGGAACATCTGATAATGCCGAATAAAAAAATCAAGATTTTCATTATTGCGGGCGAAGTTTCCGGGGATGCATTGGGGGCGCGTATTATGCGCCAGATGAAAAATACGGCTGATTTTATTGGAATTGGTGGTGCGGAAATGACCGAATGCGGTCTGCGTTCTATTTTCCCGATGGGCGATTTATCGGTTATGGGTGCCATAGAGGTTTTGGCACATGCGCGCACATTGACGCGCCGTATAAATGACGCTGTGCATGCCATTTTGGAATCTGCACCCGATATAGTTTTAACCATAGATTCACCGGGTTTTGCGCGTTCGGTGATAACAAAACTGCGGAAAAGTCGCAATGGGCGTGCGTTGATTGAACACGGACTGCGGTTTCATCATGTCGTTGCCCCCCAAGTTTGGGCATGGCGACCAGGACGTGCAAAAAAATATGCGCAGATTTTTGATAAACTGTATGCATTTTTTGATTTTGAAGTGCCCTATTTCACAAAATATGGGCTTGATACAATTGCGGTTGGACATCCAATTGCCGAAAAAATCATGGAAAGTGCCAATAAAAATATATCCACCCCAACGGATAAAATTATAACCATTGTCCCCGGCAGTCGTATCAGTGAAGTAAAACGCTTATTACCGATATTTAAATCTGTGGTTGAAACGATAAATTCATGTGGATATATTGGATATAAATTTGCAATTCCGGTGGTTGAAACAACCGCGGAATATGTCAAAGGCGAAATTAAAAATTGGGCGGTTCAACCAGAATTAGTTGATGGTCGTAATCGCTATGATTTATATCGGCAAACATATGTTGCCATTGTGGCAAGTGGAACCGTATCAGCGGAACTTGCCATGTTGCATGTGCCGGCAATTGTTGCATATAAAATGAACGCGATAACAACATGGTTGTTGCGTCGGTTTATACGCGTTCGTTGGGTGTCGTTGGTAAATATTTTGCTAAATCGTTCTGTGTATCCTGAATGTCTTGGTCCAATGGCAACCGCGGATAACATTATAAATGAATTAGATGCGATTATTATTCCGTCAAATCGCGCCCATATGATAAAAGATTTGGAAAGCGCGGATAATTTGTGGGTACGTAAAAATGGCGCGCCAAGTAAAATAATTGCCGATGATATAGTGGCAAGTATTTAGTGTAAGTTGTTAGTGATTATATAAAACCGGGGACAAATTGCCCCGGTTTTTATTAGATTCCTTTTGGTAAGTCTTCTGGAATATAATCACAGCCTGTTATTGGGCACACTTGATTTGTGTCTGCATTAAGGCCTGGCTGTAATGGTTGTTCGGTGGATGAACTTGTTGTTTGGGAACACCAAAAATCTACAGGATTTTTACCATCGGTGTTATAAATTATGTATGGTTTGCCATTATCACTCAGAGTCGAAACCTTTAATGTTTTTGTCTGTGAGTCAGACCATCCACTGTTATCGCATGGAGCATCATAGATTTCTCTTGGAGTGTGTATAGGTAATACGGACATGCATTTGCTGGATAAACCGTTTTTACTTCTGCGACCGCCATTTTCCCAGCATGAACATATACCCCATGCGCGTGTATCTGTTTGTAAACTATAATCTTTTGGACACATGTTTTCATTGTGCACCTTGACAATTCCAGTTGCATTTCCTGCCTCGTACCACAATAACCCATAGGCACAATTTAAATTATCCACATCATAATACTCATATGCGCAGTAATGTTCATTATCGGGACAGCATCGTTCTGTTGATAGTCTACAAACATCACCGTTTGCATCGTCGCTGGCGCCGTATCTTGTGTGATCAATAAATTGTGCTTCAATGAATTTACCCTGATTATTCATACATTGTGTGGACAGTGAGTCAATGATATTATTATAAACATCGGTTGCAATGCCGGTTGGGCGCAGACGGCGGTTCTGGAATTTGTAATCGTCTGTCCATATACTTGTGTCTGAATCTATATTATCTGCCATGGCCCATCCATATGCAAATGCTACTTTATCGGTTGTTGGTGCTGTGGATGGATCTTTATAACTGTATGTGCCATATCCAGTTTCATCTTGAAAACCGATAATTGTATCCAAACCGCCAAATGCCTTTGCCACAATATCGGCACACTGGGAAACCGATGCAACACGTTTTGCACATTCAGATACGTATATTGGGTTGCCGGCACTGTCCGTTTCACGTTTCCCGTTTTCGTCATATCTGTACAGTGTGAACCAATCCAATGATGTCGTGGTACGATCTATCAGGACCGGGTTGTTATCGCCATCTGTTGTATATGCGATTGTATCCACGCCAGTTGTTTTGAACAGACCACTGGATGGATAGTAAAAGTTTTCGTAATTTGTTCCACCAAAGTCACTAAAACACTGTTGTGCGATGGCACGACACGCATCCAAACGGTCTTTATCTGTTTGCATTGTGATATAATCTGTGATGATATTTTGATTGTTTTCATCGTCGGCAAACATATTATTGCATGATTCTATGTAATCATTGCACATTTGCTGGGTCAGAACAATTTTACCCGGCATTAACGACAGTTCGGATGTTCCGTCTATCAGTGATGACATTGCCGCGGTAATGGCGGCCTCTTTATCGGTATAACACGTGGATATAAGGTCAAAGCAACCGTTTTTAATGGTTTCAACTTTGGACTGTTGGGCATAATAAATTGCCAATAATGCGCGATCCAGATATTCTGCCCATGCCGTATCTGCGATTTCTGTGCATTTGTCCAGTGAATCTTTGGCAAATTTCTTGGTTTTGCTTTCAAATGCCTT
>JAEEQU010000024.1 GCA_016285415.1 Alphaproteobacteria bacterium
TTTGGTGCATCCGAACTTTTTTATTGACTTTTGTCCAAAATACACATAGAATATGCCCTGCAAAGTTCTGGGGTTGTAGCTCAGTTGATTAGAGCGCCTGATTTGCATTCAGGAGGTCGTGGGTTTGAGTCCCATCAGCTCCACCAGAATAACAAAATAAAGTCGCCAAAGGGGGTGAATAGTTTATGGTTAAGGTTCTTGTACGTGATAACAACGTTGAACAGGCATTGCGCGTCGCAAAGCGCAAATCCCAAAAGGAAGGACTTTATCGCGAAATGAAAGAACGTCAGCGTTATGAAAAACCAACAACAAAACGCAAACGTTTGAAAGAAGAAGCCGTTCGCAACGAAAAGAAACGTCAGTCAAAACAAAGAATGGTCTTCGGATTCTAAATTCTACCGCCCAATTGGGCGGTTTTTTGTGTACTATATGTTCTATAAAAAACGGTTGCGTTTCCACAACCGTTTTTACTTATCACTAACCACTAACAACTACCCTAGGTATTTGTTCGTATTGTCTGGGTATAACGCGTGCGGTATAATGCAAGTGTCCAAAAGACAAATACAAATCTATGGGAGAAAAAAAATGAAAGGATTAATAGATTACGTTCTTGCACCACTAACTTTTATTGGGGCAATAAATTGGGGATTGGTCGGAATCTTTGGTTTTGACTTGGTTGCATGGTTGTTCGGACCGGCAACAATGTTAAGCAATATCGTTTATGCAATAATCGGTGTTGCCGCAGTGATATGGTTAATACTGATGTTCATTGAACGGCCACTGAAATAAAATTTTTTGTTTTTTACACCGATGCCCGTCAAGTTTTCTTGGCGGGTCTTATTTTACAATATCATGGAATATCATGGCGGGAATTGTACCACCAGTAATTTTTGAATTCATAGGTGTAAAGTCATCATTACCAACCCAAACACCAATTATAAACTTATCCGTTGCACCAACAAACCACGCATCACGATTATCGTTGCTGGTACCGGTTTTACCACCAATAACACCATTTGCCGCGGCGCGATGTCCGGTGCCATTTGGTTTTATAACATCCGCCAATAATTCTGTCATATACGAAACCGTATCTGGCGAAAGAATTTGAAAAGTATCAGATGGGTTGCGTTCATATATAACATTTCCACGCGAATCTGTAACCCGCGTAATTGCATACGGATGCACCGACAGACCATCATTCCATATCACCGCATACACATTTGTTAAATCCAACAGTGTCATTTCTGATGCGCCCAAAACCGTTGAAAATTCACGACGCAATTTTCCACCAACGCCCAACCGCGACGCCATATTCAGCACAGAATCTAAACCATATTGCGCGGTTAATTTCAATGGAACCGAATTAACACTTTTGGCAAACGCCGTTGCCAATGTTATATCGCCGTAATATTTTTCATTGTAATTTTTGGGGTTGTAATCACCAATTGCAAATGGCGAATCATTGACCATAGAATCAGGCGTCATCCCATTTTCCAATGCTGTTAAATATACGATTGGCTTAAACGCACTGCCGGGTTGACGACGCGCGGTTGCACGATTAAACTGGCTGACCTGATAATTTGTTCCACCAACCATTGCGCGAATTGCACCATCACGCGACATGGCAACAGCGGCCCCTTGGTATCCACCGACGTGCGCCGGCATCACAGATGTTATTTTATTCTGCAATTTTGTATTCAGGGTCGTATGAACATACACATCGGAATCCATAATTCCAATTTGCGATTTCAATTCGTCGGTCACAAAATCTGTCCAATACCGATACAGATTTGTATCCGATGTTCCTGATGCCGGTGCCAATTCGGCCGCCGCCGCGCGTGCCTGATTTATATCAATATATCCTTGGCGCACCATTTCTTGCAATATCACGCGTGCACGTTCAATATTTTTTTGTGGGTTGCGATATGGGCTGTATGTGGTTGGTGCCTTTAACATTGCCGCAATTTGCGCAGATTGTGCAATTGAAAGTTCGGTGGCCGCACGTCCAAACATTGCGCGTGATGCCGCATCTATGCCACGCAATCCGCCAACCAATGACACACGATTCATATACAAATCAAGAATTTGGTTTTTATTAAAACGATTTTCCAACCAATACGATAGAATCAATTCTTGGACTTTGCGCGAAATCTTTTTATCACGCGACAGGAATATATTCTTGGCGGTTTGTTGTGTAATTGACGACCCACCAACCGCAAAATGCCCACGCACAGTATTCAATATAATTGCACGCAACATTGCACGCGTGTCAAATGGACCATGATTGAAAAATCTTTTATCTTCTATGGCAATTATTGCCTGCCATACGTACGGTGGCAATGTATCAACCGATACGGGCGTTCCCATAATTTTATTTGATGTGCGTATTTCCGCGCCATCTTTATCTAAAAACACAATTGCCGGTGCGCGTGTTTCGTTTAATATCGCGTCCAACGACGGCATACGGAAATAAATTATTGCAACATAAAACGCGATTCCAACAGCAGCAACCAAAAACAAATTAAAACACCAAACTATCAGCCGCCACTTAAACGACACTTTCTTGGGTTCTTCATCGCGTTGGTTTTCACGCCGTTTATTGTCCGCCATTATTTTCCCCCGAATTTTTAATTACGCGTTCCAAATCAGATTCATCCCAAATCGTAATTCCAAGTTCTTGGGCCTTGGTCAATTTTGAACCCGCATCTGCCCCCGCCAAAACAATATCTGTCTTGGCCGATACAGATGATTGCACGCGCGCGCCCAAACGTTCCAAAATTTCACGTGCATCATCACGACCATAGTTTGCAAGTGTCCCAGTCAATACGATTTTCTTGCCCGACACTTCGGATTTTGTTGTGGTTTTAACCGCGTCTTTGACCGTAACATATTTCAGCAATTCATCTATGACCGCAATATTGCGTGCATTTTGAAAGAACGAAACAATTTCACGCGCCATCACATCACCAATACCGTCAATCGCCACCAATTCGGCCATTGTTGCCGTGCGCACCGATGCAAGATTTCCAAAATTATTTGCCAATAATTTCGCCGTTGTTTTACCAACATCTGGTATACCAATAGCGGTTAAGAACCGATGTAATTCCTGGGTGCGCGCGCCTTCTATGGATTTGCGCAGGTTATCAACAGATTTATCGCCAAACCCATCCATTTTGCGAATTTCATCGCCATGCTTTTCAATCAGCGTAAATATATCCGCGGGACTTTCAATCCAACCACGCGATATAAAAAGTTCAATTTGGCGCGTGCCGATACCATCAATATCAAAACATGGACGCGAAACGAAGTGTTCCAATTCCCCAATTCTTTGCGCCGGACAACCAAGTGTATTCACACAACGAAACGCGACCGCACCATCACTGCGCACCACATCGCCACCACATACCGGACATTTTGTTGGAAAAACAAATTCCGTGGCATTTGGATTCTGTTCGGCAACACCAACAATTTGCGGAATAACATCGCCAGCGCGCTGAACAGTAACCTTATCCCCGACACGCACATTTAACCGTGCAATTTCATCGGCGTTATGCAATGTTGCACGTGATACCACCACCCCACCAATATTAATTGGTTCCAATTCGGCAACAGGGGTTAAAACACCTGTGCGACCAACCTGAATCGTAATTCCGCGCAATGCTGTTACTGCACGGGCCGCAGGGAATTTATAAGCAACCTCCCATCGTGGACTGTTGGCACGTGCGCCCATACGTTCCTGGGTTGCGACATCGTTTACCTTTATAACCAAACCATCAATATCAAACGGTATATCTGCACGCGTCAGAATTATATCGTTATACATCGCCTGAATTTCATCCATTGTATTTGCATGACGCGCCCATTTGCGTGTCGTCTTAAATCCCCACGATTCCAAGCAATCAAAGTATTCGGATTGGCTGTGCCACATTTTTTCAGAAACCGCGCCATACGTATAACCAAATGCCGATAATTTACGTGATGCGGTTACCGCTGGGTTTAACTGGCGCAACGAACCCGCCGCCGCATTACGCGGATTTGCAAAAACTTTATCCCCTGTTTCCGCCGCCGCGGTATTCAGCGCAATAAAATCATCACGTAACATATATACTTCGCCACGAACCTCTATTTCATCAGGATATTCGCCCGAAAGTTTTTGCGGAATATCGGGAATAGTTTTCAGGTTTTCGGTTATGTCTTCGCCGGCAACACCACTGCCCCGAGTTAACCCTTGGACCAAGACCCCATGTTCATATCGCGCAGCATACGACACACCATCAACTTTTAATTCAACAAACAAATCTTGGTTGGGTAACTTGTTAAACCAATCGGCAACTTCGCGTTCGTCAAAAACGTCTGATATTGACAACATCGGAACCGAATGAGTTAATGTTTTAAATTTTGATGACGGTGCCGCGCCAACATGCGTTGATGCCCCACCCTGCGCAAGTTCTGGATATTCTTCTTCTATGGCCAAGGCGCGTTTTTTCGCTGCATCGTATGTTGCATCATCAACAATAGGCGCATCATTTTGGTGATACGCGATATCCCATTCGTTTAATTTTTTTATTAAATCTGCGTGCTCGGCACGGATAAAAAGGTCTGCTGTTTTCGTCATACCAATATTATAGAAAATCCATAAAATAAACACAATTGAAAATAATAAAAATATTTGCTAAAATAGGAATATAATCAAAAAGCAAAAGGAAAAAAACATGGCAATGATTTTCTGCCGCGAATGCGGTTATAAACATTCTGATAAGGCCAAGGCCTGTCCAAAGTGTGGTTACAGTGCGGAAGCAACATTATCCAGCAAAGTTAACAAATTGACTAACGGTAAATCTATGGTTGTTTATTTATTGTTGGCCTGGTTTTTGGGAATTTTTGGTGGGCATAAGTTCTATGTCGGCAAAAACGGACAGGCCATTGCGATGTTGCTGATGGGAACAATTGGATGGTTGCTAATTCTGCCCGGCATCGCGGTTTGCATTTGGGCATTGGTTGATTTTATTGTTGGCATTTGCAATATTCCAACCCCAGAAAAAGTGCTTGCAAAATAATTAAAAACCCCGCGTTTGCGGGGTTTGTTTTTATTGTTCGTCCATTGCTTTTAATAGCATATTTTTTAACTCGTTCGGCATCATTCCAGTTGTTGAATATCCGCAATCAACATGGTGAACTTCGCCCGTAACCGCGGATGATAAATCACTTAACAAATAAACCGCCGCCCCAGATACGTCATCCAACGTCATATTACGACGCAACGGTGTTTGTTCGGCATTAAGGCGCAACATAGATTTAATTCCACCGACACCACTGGATGCCAATGTCAAAATTGGACCCGCACTTATTGCATTAACACGGATTTTATCGCGTCCCAAATCAGATGCCAAATAACGAACAGATGAATCCAATGCAGATTTTGCAACGCCCATCACATTGTAGTTTGGCACAGATTTTTCACCGCCAAAATATGTCAATGTAACAATGGACCCGCCATCAGTCATAAGTTTTGATGCGCGACGCGTCAAATCAACCAATGAATAAACCGATATATCCATTGTATTTTTGAAATTATCACGCGTTGTATCGGCATAACGGCCATTTAATTCGTTCTTGTCAGAAAATGCAATTGCATGCAACATACCATCCAAATGGCCCCATTCTTTTTCAATATTCGCAAACAAAGAATCCATTTGTTCATCGTTTTGGACATTGCATTCCTGAACAAATTTTGCGCCAATTTGTTCTGCCAACGGGCGAACACGTTTTTCCAACGCCGGCATTGCATACGGCATAGCAATTTCTGCGCCATTTTCATGCGCGCGCTTTGCAATTGCCCACGCCATAGACCAATCGTTTGCAACACCCGTAATTAAAATCTTTTTACCTTTTAATAACATAACATTTCCTTTTTGTTATACGTGCCGAAATAGTAGCACCAGAACACACATAAGGCAACAGGTATTTATTGTGCCAATACCCCAACAGACATTGTGATTCTGCGAATGCCACTGCTGATAGATTTTTCTTTATTTATCTTGGCACGAATAATTTCGCCAGTATGATTTATATGCGTTCCACCGCACAATTCGCACGATACATCGCCCGCGGTTATTACGCGAACAACATCGCCATACTTTTCCCCAAACAGCGCCATCGCACCGCGTTTTTTGGCTTCGTCAATTGGCATTTCTTCGTGCAGGACGGTCATATCTGCGTTTATCCATTCATTGACCAATTTTTCCACCGCGACCTTTTCTTCGTCGGTCATCGCACGTCCAAACGAGAAATCAAAACGCACAGAATCAGGTGCAACCTTGGACCCGCGTTGTTCAACATCAGTGTTTAGGACTTTGCGCAATGCCGCCTGAAGCAAATGCGTCGCCGTATGTGCGCGCGCGGTTTGTGCGCGATTTTGGGCATTTACAACTGTTTTAACTGTATCGCCAACAGAAATCTTTCCGACCACTGTGCCACGATGCAGAACGACATTGTTTGCACGTGCGGCCTCATTAACATTAAGGACGACCGTATCACCAATTTTCAATTCGCCCATATCACCAACCTGACCACCCTGGGTGCCATAGAAATTTGTTTTATCCAATGCGACCTCTACGGCATCGCCATCATTGGCGCTATCCACAAATTCGCCATCGCGCAATATCGCCAAAACCCGCGATTCCATATTGTCGTTTGGCGCATACTTTGTTGTGTCATCGGTTTCTGGCACATCGGTTCGTGATTCCCATAAAACACGTGTTCCCTTGGTATCGGCACGACTGCGTTCTTTCTGTGCCGCCATTTCTGATTCAAACCCAGCGACATCAACCGTAATATTTTTATCACGCAAAATCATTTGTGTTAAATCCAGTGGGAATCCGTACGTATCAAATAACTTAAACGCAACCGCACCCGGCAAGACGCCATTTTGAACCTTGGGCACTTCGTTATCCAATAACTTGATACCATTGTTCAACATATCGGCAAATGCGTTTTCTTCGTTTGTGATAACTTCTATTACATGCGCCTGATTCTGTGCCAGTTCTGGATATGCATCGCCCATTTCACGAACCAACGCTGGATACAACCGCGACAGTAACGCACCCGAATGTCCCAACAACTGGCCATGACGCATTGCACGACGCAAAATACGGCGAATTACATAACCACGATCCGTATTTGATGGAATTACCCCATCTGCAATTGCAAAACCAACAGAACGCAGATGGTCGGTAATAACCTTGAAACTGGTGATGTTTTCTGGGGTTTCGGCGACACTGGTAACATCACTGACCGCGCGTTTCAGATTCACAAACAAATCGGTATCATAATTGTCCGTTTTGCCCTGCAACATTGCGGCCCAGCGTTCCAAACCCGCACCCGTATCAACATTTTTATTTGGCAAATCGGTCAAATTACCATTGGCATCGCGATCATATTGCATAAAAACATCGTTCCATATTTCGACATAACGACCGCCATCTTCGTCTGGGCTGCCTGGCAGACCGCCTGGAACATCTGGCCCAAAATCATAGAATATTTCACTGCATGGGCCACATGGACCGGTATCACCCGCCGACCACCAATTATCTTTACCAAGGCGAATTGCTTCTTTGCCTGCGATTTTCTTCCACAATGTTGCGGCTTCGTCATCGGTTTCATGTGCGGTTACGACCAATCTGTTTGGGTCAATGCCAATAACATTGGTTAATAAATCCCATGACATTTCCAATGCGCCTTCTTTAAAATAGTCCCCAAAAGACCAATTCCCCAGCATTTCAAAGAAAGTATGATGACGCCCATCCACACCGACATCTTCCAAATCATTATGTTTTCCACCGGCGCGAATACATTTCTGAACATCTGCGACACGTGGCGCAGGTGGATTTTCCAGACCCAAAAATATATTTTTCCATGGTACCATACCCGCGACCGTAAACAACAGTGACGGATCATTTGGAATCAATGATGCTGATGGGACAATTTTATGCCCGTGTGATTCAAAATAATTCAAAAACAGTTTTCTTATATCATTGTATGTCATGTTGTACCTCGTGCTTTTTGTGGGATTATAGAACTTTATCGTCTTTACGCAACAATTTTTGCGGATGCATTAACAGTTTTTAAAAACTTTTTAATAGTTTCAGAAATTGCCACTTGCGCAGTTTTTCCCATCGGTGTCCGCCGGCCATATTTTACCGCGGCATGTCCCATTTTAATTGCGACATAATTTGTCCGGTTCATGTATATCGGCATCATTTCCGGATGACGCACCTGCATAAATTCCTTTAACGATAGCCACATTAACTGTGCAATTGGCACGCGATAGCGTGTATGGCGCAAATCACGGTATAATTTTGGTAATATATCAACCATTAAATCGGTAAATTCATCCAATACCGTGCGCCGTATTATTGTGCCAGTAATTTCAAAGTTTGGTCTGGTCTTGCCACATTCGGTTCCATTTGCCCAATTTGGTGTGATTTTAAACATATCAGTAATATTGTCGTTTAACACCGTTGCATTTTGCACAACCGCAAATATATTTTCTGAAACCGCGGGCACACACGCATCCAGCAATACATCATCTTGGTCAATAAACATCACCCAATCGCATGCGATTTTCAATTTGCGCATTTCTTTTACCGCATTGAATCTTGATTCAAATTCGCCAGTATTTTTATCAGAATTTATTATATGTAATACGCCATGCCATCCCATACGCCGAATAGTGCGCCGATTTATAATCTGATTCGGATTATCGTTATAAATAACCAGTGTGCAAAATCGTTCCAACCGATGCAACGGTGGCAACGATATCCGCAATGCATCTGTGTCAAACACAGTCATTACAAGGGCAAGATTATTTTTGCGTTTAAACATAATTAAATTGTAAATAAAAGTTTGAAAAATTGCAATTGGTTAGTTTTTTATGATATAATATATGTGCAAAGGAATTAAAAATGGCAATGAACAAAACGTTGGTTTCAACGATTGTGTGCTTCACCATCGTGCTGTTGATGGCGGTGTTTCAGTTTGCCTTGGACGATGTTGCGCCAATTCCAATTCCCGAATCGCTGCAGGGACGCGCATTATATGTCTGTCCGGCGGCAAGTGAAACATGGGACGCGATGGCGGCGGGATTCGGCCATTTTTACAGATATTTATTATTGGGATTCTTTTTTAGTTTAATTGTGCTGTTGTTTGTGTGGGGGTGGTATCTGTACCAAAACTTGTTACAAGATAAATTTAAACGCGACGACTTCAAGAATCCGTGGGGTTTTACCAAATTGTTGTTCTGGGCAACGGTAATAATGATTGTCGTTTTACATACCCCAAATTATTATAGACACTTTAAAATCCGCGATACTGCGGGCGAATGGGTGGCATGTGAAAGCACCAGCGAAGGTGCCAAGGTCGTTCCCATAAATTTGATTGAAACAAAATAATTTTACGATTTTTATAAATAGGTCTTGACTTAAAAGGCGGAATTCTCTACGATTCGGTTAGGCGTTTCGGGCAATGCCCTTGAAAATTGCTTGGTTGCGGATTGCAATTAGATTTTCATGGGCATTGCCAACTGGAACGTTGGGACACCTTTAATCAATATGAAAGGAGAATATAATGAACAAACAACAATTGATTGAAGCAATTGCGAACGAAGTCGAAGTTACCAAAGCAACAGCAGCGGCATGCTTGGACGCGTTCATTAACACTGTTACAAAAGTGTTGAAAAAGAAAGGCGATGTTCGCTTGGTCGGTTTTGGTACATTCACAACCGCAAAGCGCAAAGCCACAACAGGCCGCAACCCACAAACTGGTGCTGCGATTAAAATTCCGGCCTCTACTCAGCCGAAATTTAAACCTGGCAAAGCTTTGAAAGATGCTTTGAACTAAAGATAAACACTTTTATTTCATTCCAAAACACCGTCTATTGACGGTGTTTTTGTTGTTTATGCATAAAAAAGAAACGGTTACAACCGCAACCGTTTCCATTAACTACTTACATTATCAGTAAACACTATTCTGCAAATGAATATTTCATTTTCAGATGATCGGCATCGTATGTTTTATTCATAATGCCAAGTGTGTCTTCTACGATAACAATTTCTTCGTTTGTTGGAATCATGAATACTTTGACACGGCTATCTGGGGTGCTGATTTCACATTCACCGGCATCCAAGCGCGCCAAGGCCTTGTCATTTTTGTCCATGTCAATTTTGATGCCCAATTCTTCCAACCCTTCGCAGAATTTACCACGCAGATAAGAATCATTTTCACCGACACCTGCCGTAAACACCAATGCATCAACATGACCTAATTCCGCCATAAATGCACCGATGTATTTTTTAACGCTGTGGACTTCCATTTCCAATGCCAATTTGCAATCTGCATTTGATTCGCGATTTGTTTCAACATCACGGCGATCCGCAAAGCATTTTGTAATCCCAAGATGCCCAGAATCTTTATTCAAATGTTTGGTCATTTGTTCAGGGGTCAATTGTAATTTTTCCATCACATACAGCAACGCACCCGCATCAACATCACCCGGACGTGTTCCCATCATCAGCCCCGCCGTTGGTGTCATACCCAATGTTGTATCAACCGCGCGACCATTTTTAATTGCAACACCCGATGCACCCGAACCAATGTGCATAGTAATCAAATTGCATTTGTCTGCCGGTTTCCCAAGCAATGCCGCTGCACGTTTTGAAACATACAGATGGCTTGTTCCGTGGAATCCATAGCGACGAACGCCCAATTCACGATACCACGCATCTGGCACTGCATAACGATATGCATATTCCGGCATAGTTTGCAAAAACGCGGTATCAAATACGGCGACCTGAGTTGCATTTGGTAAAATTTGGCGTGCGCTTTCAATACCCATCAGTGATGCCGGAATATGCAACGGCATCAAATCGCGCCAGTTTTGAATTTCGCGCATAACTTCGTCAGTGATTTCCACCGAAGACGCAAATTTAGAACCACCCATAACAACACGATGGCCAACACCCTTGATTTCATTCATATCAATTGATGCATCACGTAACATACCCATAACAACATTTAATGCATCGTTATGATTTTTCATTGGGGTTTCTTTCTTGTTTTTTGTACCGTCTGGATATTTTTGGGTAACAAAAGAATCATCTGAACCGATTTTTTCAACATTACCGCCGACGATTTGCTTTTTAGAATCTGCATCAAAGATTTGATATTTCAAACTGGATGAACCACAGTTTAAGGCCATAATATACATATTCTTTCCTTTTGGTTAATTAAATTACGCCAAAAGGTTAGCACCCACACACGCAGATTTCAATTAAAAAAATCCCCA
This sequence comes from Alphaproteobacteria bacterium, assembly GCA_016285415.1. GTDB lineage: Bacteria > Pseudomonadota > Alphaproteobacteria > Rs-D84 > Rs-D84 > Enterousia. Next base: position 11,342 of record JAEEQU010000024.1, read on the forward strand.
CCAATTCGGTGGGGAACAATAATTTAGTGAACGTTATATCCGCCCAATCTATTCGCAAACAGATTTTCAACAAGGTGACTGTTTTGCGATTGTATCTTGGATGCACGACGCGGGCCAAAGCGTGTTAATGACGGATTTTGCAAAGTATCCCAATACGCCATAAGGTGTTTATAAATATCAAAGTTTTGACCATCAACATCCTTCTTGCTTAATTTTTCTGCTCTCTTTCTGCGTTCTTCTATTCTTTCTTCGGCAATTTCAATTTCTTTGGTTGCCTTGCGATAATCGTCAATGTGTTGCTGTCTTTCAGCATTTGCATTTACTCTATCGTTATAATCATCTTGATATCCTTGATATGTACGATCATTTTCAACGCCATCAATTGCGTCTACTATTTCCGCTTCGGATGCGGTTGTTGGATCAAAAGCCGCAGCACCACCAACAGCGGTTAAATCAATTGGGCCAATCTCTTCCAACTGCTGTTTCAATTTTACCTGTTCATCAGTCATTGCGCCACCCATTGCGGCACTAATTCTATTTAGTTCGCGACGCAAATCTAATGCTGTTCTCAACCGTTCTGTCATATATTCATACGGGCGCAATCTTGCACGGGCGTCTTCCTCGTCACCGCGGCCTACTCTATTCAAATCGCGCTGTTGATCTTCTATAAATTGATCCGCATCCGCTGGTGCTGGGCCACCACCAACAAGTGCATTTAAAGCATTTGTACGTTTATCTGTGTTTTCATCCAATGATTTCTTATATTCAGAACGCAGATCCATTGCACCCGCAACCGGTGCACTGGCAGTATCGGCACCGTGGGCACCACGCGCCGCCAAACGTTCGGCCCCGGTTTTTGCCAGGTAATCTTCGTGTGCCTGGCGCATTTTTTGATTTTTTAACCGCCCATTAAATCTTATCCCATGACGGCGGAATCTGTTCACCAAAAATGCACCGCCACGTCCAATACCCAAACACGCGGCACGCACCGATTTATCTATGGCGGCGGTTACAAATTTGACGCCTTCGTATTTATTCCATGATAAATCTTTATTGGAAAATATGCTAAATAATTCTTTATCTTCTTTGATTGCATCCATAATTTTGCTGGTGGTATTACCATACTTTATTGTTGCCAATACCTCCATCGCGATTTCCGCCTTTTTGACGGTTTCTGGTTTGCCATCTTCGGCCGCACGCATAATCAGTTCCGCAACCAAATCGTTCATCTTGCGCCCGCTTTTTAGCGCCTTTTCCATAACACTGGCCATGGATGGATTATTATTAATATCGCCCAATACCTTGGCCATCCATTCAAATGCTTCGGCGGCATCCGGGTTGGATCCCTGTAATTTTTTTGTAATATTTCCCGCGTTTTCCACCAATTTACTTAATGGGTCAGTGGTTTTAATCTTGGCCTTGTCAATTTGTTTTAATATATCTTTGACTTCGCCGGCGTGTTGATAGATTCGCGCACCGCGGAATTCTTCATATTTTTTGAAATAATCCGAATATGTGTCACCCGCCCATTTTTGGATCTTTTCAAACATATTCATTTCTGAATCCATCTTTGGCGGGACGTAATTTTTGGAATTACTATCGTTGTAATCTATATCTTTCTTGGCCTTTTCAACAGATTCCGAAACAACCTTGTTCGATGATTCGCACGATTTATATGCCTCTAATATTTTGGCCGCATCTTTATCTTTTTCGTCCCCGTACATTTCACCAAAGAAATCGGTATAATTGGCCTTGAATGCATTCAGTTTCGCTGTTGATACCTCAGGAACACTCCAACCATAATAAG
>JAEEQU010000025.1 GCA_016285415.1 Alphaproteobacteria bacterium
TGGCACAGACAGCTTGTTTTATGGTTATGAATGCGCATGGTAATAATGAAGGAAAAATGCTTGGGTATTTTACGTCTATTGAAAGTGCGCGATTTTCGCGTATGGTTTTACCGGGCGATACATTGGAATTACATGTTGAAGAAATAGCATCCAAAATGAAATTGCACAAGTTTACTGGTACTGCGTTTGTAAATGGTGTGCGTGTCGCAGTCGCGACATTTTCGGCGATAATGGATGATAACCCACAAATATAAAAAAATGCCCTTTCGGGCATTTTTTTATTCTATATCACAATAAACTTACCATGTTGGTGCATGGTCACCTTCTTTGACGATTGGTTGTTCGTCTTCCCATACTGACAGACCGGTCTTAACATCAGTTAATGTCAATTGCAGGTAATATTCAACACGCGTATCCACAGACGAGAACCATCCAGATTGCAGTTTCAAATTGCGTTGTATCATTTTACCAGTTAACGACATATTTGGTGCAATCAATGTTCCGGTGCCCGCGATTGTGGATGCATCGTATTCGGCGTTACCGCGTGTATTACGCACCGCGTGTGTTGTTTCGTCTTCGGCAGATTTATTGTTTCTGAACCCAGTTGTAACTTGGGCACGACCAGAATTTACCAATGTCTTGCGAATCTTTTTAATCAGGATATCTGTGTCAAAACGTTGCATTGTATCATTTTGAATTTCGCCAATCGCGATAACTGGATTTTTAATGCGTGCAAACGCGCCACTGGCCAACATAGAATTGGTCATCTTTTCGGCGGTTGCGGTCCAATCACGATATTCCAGTTCCATAACATTTTGCATTTCTGCGACTTCTTTGGAATTGTTCAGATCAACGACCGTTGTTTCCCCACAACCGCAAAGAACAGCGCATAATGCAATTGGTAATAGTTTCTTCATATTTTCCCCCTTTTATTTAAGTTTCATTTGTTTAATGTCATCTTTATTTGGTGTGGTGCGAACATATACCAAATAATTTCCATCCGTTCCAACAGATATCTTTTTAACAACATTACCATTTGAACGCAATTCAATCAAGCCACTTTTCGTAATTGGTGCGCGCAGTACAGATATTGTCTTGGGCAGTGTTGCCCATGTGCGGACTTCGGCGCTGTTGGTAAATTCAGAATAAATTGTAGACACCAGCCCAAGCAATGGCGCCGCGCCAGAACGTGAATTATAAAGTGATGATTGCAACACCACACGCGATACCGCGGATGTAAATGCACGCAGTGCATCATTTGTTCTATATTCGCCATATTCTGTTATAAACATTGCGTCAACATCGGCCAATAATTCTGTGCTATCAAATTTAGCGTATGATTCAAGAAATTGTGGTTCAGAAATCGCAACGGTAACCACTGCTGTCCCATTACCAGATGAGACAGGCACACTTATTCTTTTCTCGGTCAGTTTTGGTGCAAACCCATCCTCAATAAATACCCAAGCGGTGTTTTGTGGTTTTTGTTTTGATTCGGCCAATTTTAAATCACGCACAATAAAACTGTTGTGTGGCATCATGCCGTTTGCACGATTCAGATATGTTTTTGCATCCGAAAAATCGCCATTATTCAAAAAATAGATGCCGGATAAATACATCAGTGCTGGATTCATAATATCACGATATGCCGTCCACTGTTCGTTTTTAAGATTTTTCGCAAATTCGCTATCAGAAATTTTGGACTGGTTTGATTCTATCAGTTTTTGATATGCACGCGACATATCTTGTTGGCGTGCATATGATTGGTTTATTATCACGCGGGCATCATTCCAGCGCGCATCAGAAATCGCTGCCCATAATTGATAATATGAAACAAATAAAGAATCCATCATATATGGGCGATAATCGTTCACATTTGCACCAAGGGTCAGTGTTGTTGCTTCGCGCAGTAAATCGCCGCCAGTGGTGCTTAAATTGCGTTTATTAAATGTTTCATACGCATTATCTGCCGCAGATATATCACCACTGTGGAACAGTGCGTCCGCGGTCAGCAATAAATCCAGATTGTTTTTATCTTGGAATTCTGTATCAGGGCTTGTCGTCATATAATTATTGCGAACATTATCCAGACGCGATTCAACGGTCGCGCTGCATCCGCATAACACAAACGCAATAGTCAAAAAAAACGATATTTTACGCATAACTTATAATGTTACTGGTGTCAGATCTTTTAATTCATTTTTCTGTGGGTTATAGTACCGCGGTATGCCGGCATATTCCAATGTCGCGTGGTGCAACGGTATAAGGAACTCTGGCAACGGTGAAGACCGTCCCATTTTAATATATTCCGCCATCTTGGGATCACTAAATGCCATACGCATTTCCGCCTTAATTGGACGATGGTAATAACCTTCGTACAGGACGATGGCTTCGGCCGGTTTACCATTTACAGTCGTTTTTAATTTCATTAAATCAAATTCGCTAAATACTGGTTCTTCGGATTTTTCTTTTGTTTCGGTTTCTTTGCCATCTGGGCCTTTGGTCTTTTTCTTTTCAAACTTGATTTTTGGTGGAATCATTTTGGCAAAACGCGTTGCGGTATCGGTTTCATTTTGACGGAACACAATCTTGGCGGCGGTGGTTGATAAAATTGTTGCTGCAGCATCTGCACCGTATTTTTCTTGAATTTGGTGCAAATCCTGACCAATGAACAGGTATGATATCTTTTGGCTACGACCGACATCGGGCCCTTGGATAACGGCCTGCATTTTTTGCATTTTTGGCATTTCATCAAGCAAGAATAACACCGGATATGGTCCCATTTTTTCACCACTGCGCCCAACCGCCCCCGGTGGATTAGCCAGCAAGAAGTTAGACATTGTTTCAATGAACATAGATGAAATTGGGCTTAATGCCTTGGCATCAACAACATTAACCGACAAATATACTGTTACCGGTTTCATTTTGCCGTCACGCGGGTCAATCATTCCACGCATATCCGAAAAATGAAAGTCCGAATGGCTTGTTCTGTTGCGAACCGCGGCATTACGGAATATGCCAAGACCGGTCAAAATTGTTGAAATAATAGATCCACGTTCGGTTGATGGTGTGTTGGCAAGTTTTGTAATTTCGGCAACTGCACGGTTTGAATATGCAAATGAACGGCTTTCATTTACCGCGCCTTCTAACCAATCTTTCATTGGGTCGGCCATCATAACTGTTTGGTCGCCCTGTTTTTGCCGTTCTGCTAAATCTTGGGCAACGGCAATTTGTGCCTCGGTAATCCAATCAAGCATCATAGAGAACGATGCTTCTTTGCCAAGCCATGCCTGGGGAATATTCGCCCATGTCCCGATATGAACATAATTCATCGCATTTAATTCACCATTACGGATAAGACCAATGGCCGCAAATGCATTTGGATCATTTATCATTGAGAAATAATAATCTGATAAAACCGCACCATCTTCCGCATCAAATGTACCCGATTGCAGACGGCCATAGAAATAATCATCGGCCTTGGCGCGTTCTATTTTTGAAACAATAAATTGCACAAATCCGGCAAGACCGGCACGACCGGCCTGTGTCCAGTGCGGGTCGGCACTGCTGCCCACGGCATCGGGGACCAAAACATCGCAGATATAGTCCACATATAATTCGCGTTGTTCGGTGCTAAATGGAATATGCCCCGGTGACAATGGATTCCACGATGGATAATAAATACCCTTTTCTGGTTCGTCTTGCCCCGCCCAGTTCATAATGAACACCGGCCCAACCTTTTCAGAACGATATCCACTGGATGCTTGGTCAATTTCGGGTTTTGGGTCGTTTATAATCATTGAAACATCAGGGCATTCAAAAATTGTTGGTAACACAATACCCTGTGTTTTACCGGTTCCCGGAGGCGCCAAACACAAAACAGAAGTTGTTTTTGGTAATTTTAACGGTTTTTTCTTAAAATATCCCAGTAATAATATTTTCCCATCAAACAATCCCATTTCTTTGACATCTTTTTCGGTTGCTTCGCGCCCCGAACGTTTATCAAATTCGTCTTTGCCGTTGGGATTGAATTCCTTGGTTAATGTGTTGTCTGTTAATATGAAAAACGCAATGGCCGGTAAAAATGGCACAATGCATGGAACGTCTGGGTGCATAACACAACGCCAAATCCAATACGGAATTTCCGCGACAACCGACATCCCCGCCGATGAAAACACATTATGCAGATAGATTTTCATCCAAACCGCCGTTGCGGGTGACCAACCATAACGCCAAATGTGTTCAAGAATAAACGATATGCCAAACGCAACCGCGCATATAAGCCATACTGCGATTGTCCACCGCAATATCCAAAAGGTTTGCGCCATTGGGGCCTGTTCGTGTTCTTTATAAGAACTGGATTTGAAAATATTCAAACCCTTGCTGTCTTTGCCCACAGATAAAATCTTGAACTTTTCTGCCATCGTGTTATGATTATATCAGAAAAAACAAAATTTATAAAGTATGGAAATAAGATTTTAATGAAAAATATTCCAAGAATTTTTATGGGTGAAAATTTGGCATCTGGGGATATTATTACCGCATCTCGTGATATTGCGCACTATTTATCACATGTTATGCGAACAAATGAATGTTTGGTGTTTGGTGGTGGAAATGAATTTTCGGCTGTGCTGTCTGCGGATGGTAAAAATATTATTGTTGGTAACAAGACAGACCACCAAGACCCATCCAATAATATTATACTTTATTTTGCACCAATTAAACGCACAGATGATTTGATAAATATGGCAACACAAATGGGTGTTGCACATCTGCAACCAGTTATTACCGAACGGACGGTAAATAATCATGTGAATTGGGATCGTATGAAAAAAATTGCAATAGAGGCATCAGAGCAATCAAATCGTAATAGTGTGCCTGAAATTTCTGCACCAATAACATTTGCAAAATTAAATTTATCGGGATTGTGTTTTGCCGATGAACGATTTGCATATGGGGACAAAAATAAAATTGCTATCCCAGATAATGCGCATGGAATTTTGGTTGGTCCCGAAGGTGGTTTTTCTGATAAAGAATTTAACGCATTGGATGCCGCAGGCGCAATTCCGGTATCGTTGGGTAATACAATATTGCGTGCCGAAGTCGCGGCCATAATTGCCATTGAAAAGATAAAAAAATGAAAACAAGAATTGCAAAATTTATTGCAGACAGTGGTATAACATCGCGTCGCGGTGCCGAACAAATGATTATGGATGGGCGCGTGTCTGTAAATGGCGAAGTTATAAAAACACCGGTACATTTTGTGGATGCAGATGATGAAATAAAAATAGATGGTACGCGTATAGAACCGCGTCATGATACGCGTGTTTACGCATTTCATAAACCAATAGATACAATGACCACAACACGTGATCCAAATGGTCGCAAAACAATTTATGATGTATTGCCACGTGAATATCATAACTTGCGATATGTGGGACGATTGGATTACAAAACAACGGGTTTGTTGTTGATGACAAATGATGGATTGTTGGCGCGGAAATTGACGCATCCTGATTCAAAAATTCCACGTGTTTATATCGCGGATGTTGTTGGCACAGATATGTCCAAATTGGACAAGGCACGTCGTGGTGCAACAATAGATGGAATTAAATATCGCCCAATGAAAATAGAAATTATGCCAGACAGGCGATTGCGCATCACGGTTATAGAAGGTAAAAAAAATGAAATTCGCATAGTTTTAAAATATTGTGGGTTGCCAGTGCGCACTTTACATCGCGTTATGTATGGGCCTGTTAGTATAAAAAATATTTCGGTTGGAAAAATTGTTGAATTAGATGAAAAAACAATTGACGCACTTATAAAATATTCTCTATAATGCGATTAAAGGGAAGGGAGATTCACATGAATAAAAAAATCACAAAAAAAACACAGACCAAGACGACTGCGGTGCGTGGGGTTCAAATTAAAACATCTGAACGCGCGTCACGTGGTGCATCATCATGGTCTTTATCTGTTTATGTTTACTGGTTTATAATTCTGTTCTTTATCGCGGCGACATTTTATATTTTGGGACGCAGTCATATAACCGCAAATACAACACCTGGTGCAGAAGCAGAAATCACCGAAGAAAATTTAATGCGTGCGGCTGATTACTATACTCGCGGCAAAAGCGAAATTTTGGCGGGTAATATGGATTCTGCATTGGCAGATTTGACGGCGGCAATCGCGGCGGATGAAAGTATGATAGATGCATATATTTTGCGTGGTGAAGCATATATGCAGGCCGGTGATTACGAAGCATCAATGAACGATTTCAACACTGCGTTGGCTATGGATGCAACAAATTCAATTGCATATTATGATCGTTCTTTGTTGAATACGCGGTTGGAAGATTTTGATTCTGCAATGAACGATATCAACAATGCTATCGCGGCATATGCATCAAAACCAAATGATGTATTGCAATTGCGTGATTTATATGCAAAACGCGGTCAATTGAATTTGTGGACCAAGAATTGGGAAGGCGCAATCATAGATTACACAAATTCGTTATCACGTCCCGAAGGTACGGTTAGTGCAACTGTGTATGCAGATCGTGCCGAGGCATATACCGCAATTGGCGAATATGCAAATGCAATCAATGATTACGCATCTGCGGTTCGTGTTATTTCTGAACAGATTCAGGGAGCAACCACGGTTGAACAAAAAGAAGATTTATCTATGCATGCGATGACTTATTTTGAAAAGTCCGCAGGATTAAATCTTAGCATCGGTAATATAGATGCGGCCAAGAACGACCTTGAAGCAGCGTATGCTATTGCGGCAACTTTGAATGATGCAGACACTGCAACAAGATTACAAAAACTGATTGAAGCATTGCAATAAATGTTGAACGTAAAAAAACACGCTCCAACCGGAGCGTGTTTTTTTATTAAAACGTTACACGTAAACCTGCGGCCAAGAAAGGTTCTTTGCGTGATATTCCAACGGATGTCCATCCATCAACATATTTACTGTATTTATATCTAAATGATGCAAGTGCCGTATGGTCCGCATAGTTTTCAAAATCATCGTGCCATATACCCGTATCTGAAAAGATATACGACAGTGATACTGTATAATTCAACAAATCATAACTGATTCCTGCACCAGCCGTAAAACCATCAGCGGCCACACCAACAGGATTTTCATCATAAATTAATCGGCCGTTTAACGCAAATACCCAACTGTTATACTGAATATTTGTGCCAATTGCAAATTGCGCGCGCCAATCAGCCGTCACGTCTGGAACAAAAGCGGCCGTTTCATAATTATCAAGTTTATTCATAAATGATGCGCCAATTGAAAATGCATACTTCGTTTTGGCAGATGATTGTTTGATTTTAATTCCGGCATCAACACCAAAATCGTAATCCCCTGTAATACCTGCAACCGACACCCCATATTGAATATCATTGCGTGATGCAGATACAATATTTAACCGCAATGCGTCCGCACCATTTGTGATTTCGTTGTTTGCGATAACGACGCCACCCGTTCCCATTTTACGATAAACAAGCGAATCATGATTTATGCGTAATCCCCCAACATCTGGCAGTCCCAATCCCAATTTATGTGCAACGGAATCTGTGAAACCGGCCTCTATACGACCAACATTGCGCCATTGCCAAAAAGCAAATGCATCATGCAGCCATTTTTTGTCGTATACCGCATCTTCATCTATCATATATACGGCACCAAAAGAATGATAATTTGATGGTGTTAATGCAAATTGGGCGCGCAAACGAAAATCATCAATAACATCGGGTTTTTCAAAATTTGGTTCAATAATACCGATGGTTCCATAACCACTAAGTGATACGTTATAATTTGTTGACCGATAACCCAACGCATTTGCGCCAAATGGTGTGATTGCCGCCAAAATTGCCCCAATAGAACATAATTTATTTGTCATCTTTTTTGCCTGTTGTTTCTTTCAAAATTGCATCACGCAGTTTATTATATGCGCGTTCTTCTATCTGGCGTACGCGTTCGCGTGATATATTGTATTTCTTGGATAACATTTCCAATGTTGCCGCAGGTTCGCTAAGCCGGCGCGCCTTTAATATTTCACGGTCGCGTTCAGGTAATTCCGCAAGATGTTTCCGTAATAATTCACCGCCACGCGTCATCATTTCGTGTTGTTCAGTTTTTTCAACAATGCTAACACCATTGTCGGCCATATTGGACAGCATATCTGCACCTTCTTGTTCGGTGCTGCGTGCCGGTGAATTTAACGACAGGTCGCGTGCAACGATTCGCGTTGACATACGCTTTACATCTTCGGTCGGCACACTAAGGTATTCGGCAATTTGTTCGGCCTGGTTATCGGACAGATTCCCATCCATAATACCCAATGCGCGTTTTGCCCGTGCCAAATTAAAGAAAACACGTTTTTGATTTGCGGATGTGCCGATTTTCACAATAGACCAATTATTCAAAATGGTCTCATAAATTTCTGCGCGAATCCAAAACATTGCATAGGTTGAAAACCGAAAACCGCGTTCTGGGTCAAATTTTTGTAATGCCTGCATCAACCCCATGTTGCCGCTGGCCACCAACTCTTGAACCGGAATACCATAATTACGGAAATCATAGGCCACCGATACGACAAGGCGCAAATGGCTGACCAATAATTTTTCGGCGGCCGATTGGTCTTTATCTTTTACCCACTGGGTCGCATATTCATATTCTTGTTCGGCGGAAAGTATTGGATATTGGCTGATTGCACGAATATAACTGGTCAAACTGGTGTCGTCGCCATAGGTTGGTATGACGACAGGGTTTTCTGATTTTGGTACTAATGCGTTCTTGATTTGCTTTTTCATAACATTTATAGTATAGCAATAAAATAGAAATTATCAAGATACCAAAAAAAATACAGGAGAAAAATTCTATGGCGAATATGCTTGAAAGAAATAAAAAGGTTAAAACCCCACAAAAAACATACCAAGAACACGCAGAAGATGCGCTGTATCGCGAAGTATGGGAAGATGTAAATAATGAAAAAACGCAACAGTTTTTGAAAAAATACGGTAATTATATAATTGCGGGGGCCTTGGTGGTTATGATTATTGTGACCGGTATTCAAATTGGTGTCCGTGCACATCGCGCATCCAAAATGGCAACTGCCGAAAATTATGAAACGGCCATTGCAAATACAGATGTAAATGCGCTGGTTGGAATCGCCAAGAATACATCTGGGGCCACCGCAGATTTGGCAATGTTCAATGCATATACATTGGACAAAGATGTCGCAAAATTAGATGAATTGGCCAAAGACGGCAAAACCCAAGAATTTCGTGATTTGGCACGTATGCATGTCATAACAATTCGTGGTGATGAAATGGATGCGGATGCGGTGGAAAAATACCTTGCGCCGTTAAATACCAAGAAATCACCGTTTTACTATACGGCATCATTGACGATTGCCCAAAAATATTTATCTGTTGGCAATCGTGATGCGGCGAATAAATGGCTGGACAAAATCATCAGTGATTCGGATGCGCCGGCGGTAATTAAATCAGATGCCGAAAGTTTAAGGTAGGTTGCCATGCGCAAAATCGTAATTTTGACCGGAATTTGTTTGGCGGTTTCCGCATGTGACAGTCATGATCCGATTTTGCCAGGTGTACGCAGTGATATTTTTACATCAAATGATTTGAATATTTTAAATACATCTGTTCCAAATGTATCTGATGGTGCGGTCATAGAAGATAATGTTGAATGTTCCTATACACTAAGGTCAGATAACACAATATGGGATGGTGATCGCAAAATATTTTCTGGATTTGCAACAAATAACTATGTCGCAGGTGATAAAAAACCGGTGTGTCATGGCAATTTTGTTTATGCAGGTCTGTCCACAGGCGAATTGGTTAAGGTAAATGGTAAAACACGTCAAATGGCATGGATTGCGGATGTTTACCGCGCCAGTAATATGATGGGCGGTGCATCGGTTGTAGATATTATTGCCACGCCGAAAATCTATAAAAATTATGTTTATGTCGGTGGGCTTGGGGACGCGTTCTGCAAGATTTCTGATGCAACGGGTCGCGCTGCGTGGTGCATAGATATTGGTGTTGAAAAAAATTTTGTCTTAACAGATTCGGTTGCCTATGTGTTGGATACGGATAAAAATTTAAATGCGATTCGTATGCAAGATGGTGCAATTTATTGGCGGACTGCGGTTAAAAAATCCAGAGTGCCAAAATATAAAGATAAAATAATTACGGTTGGCGATGAAGAAATAGATGCCGAAACCGGAAAAATAATAGAATAAAAAACCCGCATTTGCGGGATTTTTATTACATATTATATTCATTGTTGGCCATATATGTGTTAATCATAAGATCTTTGTAACGTTGTTCTACAATTTGGAATATCCTTGTGACATCCGCCAAATTATCGCCAATAACGATATCATCATGTTTTTCTGGCAACGGGATTGTCATAGATATATTCCCAAGACCATTTTTTGATATTTCAAATAGTTTGTCACCCTTGTAATTTGTAATAGTATAGATATCGGAATCGTCATCATCTTCTTTGATAATCTTTATGTTTAGTTCATATAAATTTTCACATAATTTATTTACTTCATTTGTTAATTCCACCAAATCATAAATATTACATAATTCATCCATTGGAACACGTGTGGCATCCAACACAGTTACCGCTTCTGTTTTGGTTGCGGGTAATGATAATGAATACATGCCAGATTTATTTTTTGCAATAGTAAAGAATTCTTTACCTTCTTTAAGAACTTTATATCCATCCAGTGGTTTTCTTTTTCGTTGAATTATTATGTCCGGTTGGCGTATGGCGTTCTTTAAGAATTCTATAAAAGGTTCTATTTCGTACCATGATGCAACATCATCATAAAAAAATGCCTCAACAGATTTTGTTGGTATACCATTTAATTTTATATAGTTATCATCGGTGGTGCTTTTGTCGGGGACAACAAATTCAAAAGAATCATTTGTTTTATTATGTGTAATTTTACACAGAATTTTACGCATAAAATATGGCGCATCATATATGGTGTATGTTTCTTTGCTAGCATCTTTGGTCTGCAACACTTTGCACGCAGATTGGCGCGCCTTGAAAGTTTTTTTAATGTTGTTGAATAAAACCAAATCTGATTCTGTGGTATCCATAATACTTTTCCCCCTTGGTTATACGGACGTGCATATTATATCACATTATAATGAAAAACAAAACCCGCGGTTGCGGGCTTTTGAAAATTAAACATGATAGCACGATATTGCCGCGCTGGCATTTTTTATCCATAACCACCCAAGGTGATAATCAGACAAATATACCGTCAGCAAGAATAACGCAAAAATACCTACGACCGTAATCACCGCGCCGCGACGCCCACGCATACAATACAACGCAATATTATAGAACAAGAACAAAATATACACATCGCCAATAATACTGATTATCCATAACGATATGCAATTAAATGCCAACGCGTTCATTACCAATATAACTGGATATATAAAGAATATAGATGCCAAACCCTTTATGGCAATTTCCCAATCGCGTTCCCCCCCTGTGATTTCAGATACTAACATCAAAAGCCCACCACCAACAAACAACATGGCCACAGCAACAACAGGCACAATAATAATTGCGGTAAATACCGAACTTATGGTGACAGATGCGTGATTTAACAGGTGCAGTCCCAATACCAACAAACCGCCCAAAAGACCATAAATAAACGCCTTTAACATAGATTCTTCAATATCGCCATCTGCGACAATCTTGGAAAAGAAACGCCGTGGGTTTACAATTATATTTCTGATAGATCTGTACCATTGTGTAATTTTTTTCATCGCAACGCTCCCCTTTATTTGATTATTTATATTTTTGCTTTATAATTATAAAAAATCAACGGAAAAAACTATGATAAAAATAACAATTGCCGGACGGCCTAATACAGGAAAATCAACATTGTTTAACGCGTTAACTGGGACGCGCGATGCACTGGTTCACGATAGACCGGGGGTCACACGTGATACGATATATGGAACATTGGTTGGACATCCCGAATGCCAGATACGTGATACCGCGGGGTTGGAAAAGGCGCGTGCGGGAATTGCGGCCGATTCTACGGTTGTAGCCATAGATGCCATTTCTACGGCTGATGCGATTTTGTTTGTTGTTGATGGTCGTGTTGGTTTAATTCCCGAAGATATGGATTGGGCGCGGACAGTACGTCGTAAAACACGTGCGCCAGTATTGTTATTGGTTAACAAATCAGAATCTGGACGTCGTATGGCCGATATTCACGAATTTTATAAATTGGGATTTGGGGAACCTGTGTTAATTTCTGCGGAACATAAAACAGGTTTTGATTCTATATTTGAATTTATATCGGGGATTGCACCATCGTCTGATAAAAATAGCGAGCCCATTGTTGAAAAACGTATGAAGATTGCGGTCCTGGGGCAACCAAATGTCGGCAAATCAACATTGGTAAATCGTGTTATTGGTGAAAATCGTCAAATTGTTAAGGATGAACCTGGTGTTACGCGTGATACAGTTAAAATTCCAGTAAAGTTTTACGGACGTGATATTTTGCTGATGGATACTGCGGGGCTGCGCCGGAAATCAAATGTGCGCGATGATGTTGAAACATTGTCGGCATTAAAATCATTAGATGCCATAGAAAAGGCAGATGTTGTTATTTTGGTGGTTGATGCCACGCGCGATATTGAAAATCAGGCACTTGGGATTGCCGCACGCGTGTATGATGCGGGCAAGATTTTATGTGTTGCGCTAAACAAATGGGATTTGGTGGATGCCGCCGAACGTGATGAAAAATTGTTAAAATTAAAACACCATTTTACAAACTCTTTCCACCAGATAATAAAACCGATGATATTGGCGATTTCTGCGGAAACTGGAACAGGTGTTCAAAATATGTTCAAAAGAATATATGAACAGTGGGATATTTCAAATGCAAATGCGCCGATTAGTTTGATAAATAAAATCATTGGTGAATTGGTTGAATCGCGCCAGCC
>JAEEQU010000100.1 GCA_016285415.1 Alphaproteobacteria bacterium
ATAGAATCTGGTAATGGTGATTTTGAAAGTATTTATTCGTCAGTGCGATTTGATTTGTTTGATACAGTTGCGGAAATTGTTGAAAAATATGCCGATAAAATTTCGCCACAATTTATTATGGATGATTCTGTATCTATGCAGGTATGGGATGCGATAAAAAAATTATCCGATTGTTTGAATAAACATGAAATGCGTGTTGGTATTACGGATGCACGGGCATTGATTTCGGATACTTTATCTGGTGTGCGGGTGCGTGCGCCTATGAACAGCGATGCGGATGTCGTTGTTTTGGGGACCATAGAATCACGTATGCAGACCGCCGATGTTGTTATATTAACCGGATTAAACGAAGGTATGTTTCCGGCATTGGGTTATGAAAATCCATGGTTGCCGCGCAAGATATCCGATAAAATTGGTTTGCCTTCACCGAATCACAAGGTGTCGTTAATGGCACTGGATTTTATGACGCTGTCTTGTGGCAAAGAGGTATGTTGGTTGCGCAGCAAGGTTTCTGGTGGGGTACAAACCCAGGAATCACGATTTATATCGCGTGTGATTGCCGCACGTGGTATGTTTGATAAAAATATGGGCCAAGATATTTTGAATGCGGTGCGTTCGCGTGACATTGTTCCAGAAAAATTGTTGTGCTATGATGATCCAACGCCACCGGCCGATTGGTCGGATGTATATGTGACGGAATTGGAAACACTGATACATAATCCATATGCGTTTTATGTTCAGCATATTTTACGATTGCGCCCAGAAAAAGATTACTGGGCGGATGTTGATGCGGCGGACTTTGGCAACTTGGTACACGATGTTTTGGAACACGCATCTGATAGTTCAACACCTGATGATTTGGTGGCCAAGATGGATGCACGTGCGCATGAGATATTGAATAAAAATAATTTGTTGTTTGCAATATGGCATCGACGATTCGTTGAAATTGCGCCTGTCGCGATTGAAATGTTGAAAAATACACCAAATGCTGCCACTGAAATAAAAGGGTGTATAAAAATTGGTAAACGCAATGTTCGGGCGCGTGCCGATAGAATTTGGAATGGCGGGGTGTTAGATATAAAAACAGGAACAGCCCCGTCGGTAAATCAAATTATGGATGGTAATATGCCGCAATTACCATTGGAGGCATTGATGTTAAAAAATGGCGGATTTACAACGTATACATCAAGTGTTTCTAATGCACCAATAATGATATTTTTACAACTAAAATCGCATGATACACGAATGATTAAATATGACGGCGATCAAACCGCAATGGCAATTCAGGCGGTATATGATAAAACAGAAGGATTGTTTAATATGTATTCGGCTGGTTCTGCACCATATAAATACATGCGCACAAGTGATTCAAAATACAAAGCCGTTGATGATTTTGCGCGCGCAGATGAACGCGACTAATCTATCTTTAACATTAACCCACAATGGTCTGTTGGTTTATTTGCCATACGTGGCGCGGTGTCTATTTCGCAATTTGTGATAATTTTTTGTGCGCTTTTATTGGCCAAGAAATAGTCCAATCGTAATCCCTGACGATTTCCAACGGTATCGCGTCCGCGATAGCCATACCATGTATAATCATTTATATCTGGGTGCATATTGCGCCACATATCCATCCAACCTGCATCCAACCATTGTTGCATAATTTCGCGTGCCGCTGGGGCAGATATACTTGAACCAATATAATTTTTGGGGTTCCATATATCGCGGTCTTGGATTGCAACATTAAAATCCCCACCGATTATAACGGCTTCTTCGGAATCAATATATTGGGCAATATAGTCGGTAAATGCGCGCATCCATTCCAATTTATATTGAAATTTTGGTGATTCTTCATTGTCGCCATTTGGCATATATACGTTTATCACGCGTATGCGCCCATCAATAACAGATTCCAAAAAACGCGCGTTTGGGTCGGGGTAATTCGGCATACCGCGAACCACGTCTTCAATTGAACTTTTAGAAAATGTTGCCACCCCGTTCCAGCTTTTTTGGCCGAAAACCTTAATATTATACCCATATTCATCAAACAGATTATGTGGAAAGGCCCCGTTTTCAACCTTTAATTCCTGAACCAATATGGTGTCGTATTCGCCATTTCGCAGAATTTCCATAAAAGATTCTGCATGGGCGCGTATAGAATTAATATTTAGCGTAAGTATTTTCATATTTGCAATATTTCCTTTTATATATATAATAGTCATAGGATTTTGTAAAAACAACAAGGATTTTTATTATGAATATGTATCAATTGTTAGAATCAACTGTGAAAAAATTCCCAGATGTATTGTATCTGGTTCGTGAAGAGGTTACATATAC
>JAEEQU010000026.1 GCA_016285415.1 Alphaproteobacteria bacterium
ATAATTCAAATTACACAAATGAAAACGAGCGGTGTGAATGCGAAAGTGGTCGTTATTGTCCCGGAAATAACCAGTGCTTATCAGGTAATCGTATTTGCCCTGTAAGTTTGAGTGGTTCATCTAATGTTTCCGTATTGAATGTGGTTTTAAATAGTCTTTAACTTTTATCTTTCTGTTTTATTTGTGTCGTGATTGGGCATAAATTTCACAAAATCAGACATAGTTGTTCCTGTTGCGTTTAATACTTTTGCGATGCTGTATGTAGATGGCCAACGCGGTTGTCCATATTTGCTGAACCGTTTGCTTTTGTTAAAAGTTGTTGCATCTAATCCTGAAAATTTAGCCAAACCTGAACACGACATATTTTTAGATGCCGCCAGTTTAACAATCGCTCGCCATAGTTCATCATGTGTCATAAGTATTCCCCCCTATCTATATGAAAAACTAGAACAAAATTAACAATTCGTATTATAATTGAAATGGTTTCCTAGGACAAGCCACAATTCATTGTTTGTTTTCCTATTACATTTTTAAACCGAAAATTGTCTATTGAAAAAAATCCTAAATTATAATATAATCATAACATGTCAAAAAGGAGTCAAACATGTTTACACTTATATTTGTAATCTTGAAATTAACAAAAGTCCTGAATTGTTCATGGTGGTGGATTGTATTAACATTGTTGCTGGACGGTGGATTTTTTGGCCGTATATTGTAAATAAAATTTATTAAAATGCCCCCCGTTTGGGGGCATTTTTTTGTGTATTATCGTGTGCGATTAAATTTAAAAAACTCTGCACTTGTATTACCTGTATTTGTGGGTAATTCTTTTTTAGAATAAATAATTGTTTCTATTTGCCATTTTGGCGAATTAAAAAATGCGGATACACCCGGATAAAAGTGACAATATAAATCTGGATTTTTTCGCATATTTTCCGACAGCATCGCATCTTTTATTTGCGTCAGGTATAATATGTCAACCAAATCATTATCAAACGCATAGCGGTAAATTTGCGCGCCACCACAAATAAAGACTTTGGAATAGCCCGAACATTCTTGCAATGCCGATTCAATTGAATCGGCATAAAAAACACCATTTTGATATATGTTTTTATACTGTGCGCTG
Organism: Alphaproteobacteria bacterium; assembly: GCA_016285415.1. Taxonomy (GTDB): domain Bacteria; phylum Pseudomonadota; class Alphaproteobacteria; order Rs-D84; family Rs-D84; genus Enterousia. The sequence goes on from JAEEQU010000026.1 coordinate 1,127, forward strand.
CATACAATATTAAAACGATTTGGTAATGGCACATGGGGTAAATTTTCAAATGTTGTGCGACCAAATATACATGGGTGCGGTGTAGTAATTTTCTGGAAATGATATAAATCAGACCGACAATGCCACGGCATAACACCATTCTGACCAATAACATCATATGGTCCAACGGCAACAGCGGCACAAATTATCGGTTTCTTTCCTTCCATAATATTATCATTAGCAAAAAACTATAATAAACAACAGCGAAATTTGATTTTGTAATTCTGGGTTGCTATAATGCCAACATGGCATCCAGTAAAGAATATTTAGATTTTGTATTAGAGAATTTATCATCGCTGCATGACATAACATACCGCGCGATGATGGGCGAATATATTATTTACTATCGTGGAAAAATTATCGGTGGAATCTATGATAATCGTTTACTGGTAAAGCCAATTCCCGTGGTGCGGCATATTCTGGCCGATGCGCCCACAGAGGTTCCATACCCCGGCGGCAAACCAATGATTATGATATCTGATGTTGAAAATCGCGAATTGCTGGCGACTTTGTTTAATGCGATATGGAACGAATTGTCAATAAACACGCTATCAAATCCATAAACCACGACCACAAAATAAAACCGACCATGCTTGGTCGGCATTTATTGGTGGGGTTAAAAATTAGTACGATTTTGCACATACAAAACACACCTTAATTCTTGATTTTTAGGCCATTTTATGATACAATGTTTAACAATCAAAGGCACATTTTGTGCCATTTTTTATTGCCTGCAATATCACCCACAAAATTTTGCAATTTTGCGGGGCCCGATGTGCGGGCTTTTTTTATTTAACAAAAGGAGTTTTATATGAATGATATTTGGCAAGGAGCCACTTGGAATGAAAATGGTGAATTGGTTGCAAACATATACAAAGAACCACCTAAACATACCTATAAGGAAATAGATTGCGGTGGAGAATGTGGTGGATGTGTTGCATTAATAGTTGATGGTGCAGTCGTAATGGGACCACCTTTTCATCCACATTGTGGATGCAGTTTGTCACAAAGTGATATAGACAAAGCACAAGAACAAGAATCTAATATGACATACCCTGTCGCACCAGACAGAAATACAAATCCAAAAGATGTTAAATGGCTAAAAAACGCTTTAAATAAACTTGGATTTTATAAACCTGATTTCAGAGCCGGAGAATCAAATAACAATTTAAACGAATACCCAAATCAGAATTTATTTGATGCCATCAATAAATTCCAGCGCGAACACAATTTATCGGAACACGGAAGTGTTGCCCCAGGACATCAAACAGAAGCAAAGATAAATAATGAACTGAAAAACCAAACAAAAGAACCCCAGGCAGATTTTGAATACAACGGTTCAACATTTAAGGGGAAAATAGAGCCCGACAATAATCAATATGCTGTATTTGATGGGAAATCGTTAGCAGTTTATGATAATGGCGAAAAGATCGCAGAATGGCCCGCTGTTTCTGGCAAACCAGGATACCAAAGTCCGCCGCACCAAAATAAAAAAGACACTGGTCCAATTCCAGCCGGTACATATGTTGCACGAAAAAAAGATTTTCAAAACAGAGACGATTATGGCCCTATAAAAAAATATACGTCATGGCCTGGGGGAGAACACGGATGGGGCAAACATAGAGTGTGGTTAGAACCATCTAAGGAAACAAATACTTTTGGAAGAGCCGGATTCAGTATTCACGGTGGTGCAGAACCTGGTTCAGCGGGTTGTATTGACTTAACAAGTGCAATGCCAGATTTTGCAAACTGGTTTAAAACTAATGGAAAAGATTTAATTATTAAGGTAGAATACTGAAAAGCAAAGGCACAAAATGAAAAATAAATTAAATATCGCAAACTATATTTTAACAACATGTTTATTTTGTGCTTTCTATGTTTTTACGTTTGATTTGGTCTGTATAGGCAAGATTTCAAAATTTAATCATATTTGGTTGGGTCGTTGCACGTTTACTGTTGGTAATGAATATTTAAATTGTATGATAAATTACGATGTATTCTCCTTATTGATAGTATTACCAATATTGTCTATAACATCATATTATTTATTCAAACTTTATCATAAGTATGCGTTATTTGCTCCATTTTTGGGATTTATTTTATTTGTTCTATCTATTATAACATACTGGGGATTGGTATAGATTAATGTTTGTTTTGCAACGGTAAAATCATTTAATAAATAAAAGAGAGTTTCATATCAATTTTCTGATGTTAAATTATACAGGTAATCTCCAGTTGAAAAATCGGCATTGTATGTAATTTTGGAAAAATAACGTATTTTGGCGTACCCTATATACATACAAGATATTATCACCACAAAACATCCTGAAAACGTCCCGGAAATCAGCCATATTTGAACAAATAAAAAACCGACCATACTTGGTCGGCATTTTTTGGTGGGAGTGGGTGCGCCTCGATACACAATAATAAAAATCTATAAAAACTCGTGGGAACAAAAACTCCGTTTTTATGATTTTTCTAATTGTGTATTCTCGTATTGGTGCTGCACATATATCACCCACAAAATTTTTCAAATTTTGCGGGGCCCGATGTTCGCACCGATCCACCAACCCCTACTTAGCAAAATAAAAAATGACCATAAAGGTCATTTTCTATTTTGGTGAGAGTGGGTGGATTCGCTCGCACGGCACTATGTGCCGGCTGCGCGCAACCCGTAACGATTTCACTGTATTACATTTGTGAAATCTACTTGGTTTCGAACCGGCCAACTACGTTGGCATGGTCCAAATCCATAACCCACGACCAAAAACAAAAAACCGACCTAAAAGGTCGATTTTTGTTTCTGGTGGGAGTGGGTGGATTCGAACCACCTCAGGCTTAAGCCAACAGATTTACAGTCTGCCCCGGCTCTCCAACTCCGGCGCACGCCCAGAACTTATTTTTTGGTGCGGGCAGCGGGACTCGAACCCGCACATCAAGCTTGGAAGGCTTGCGTACTAGCCCTTGTACTATGCCCGCGATAAATCCAAGAGCCATGCTATTATAACTTATTTTTTTCTGAACGCAAGCACTTATTCGCCTAATGGTTATTGCCAATGCACTTTTTCATTTTCATAATGCGGTCATAGGACTCACGAATACGCGATTTTTCAATTTTACCGTCGCGAACCAATTTTACGATGGTTTTATGGACTTCTTCGCCTTTGTTTTCATCAAAATCCAGATTATTTCCAAATACCAGCATATCATTGCCGGCATTTATCGCCATTTCTATGGCCTTTTCACGACCATATTGACCGATAATTGCGCCCATATCCATATCATCGGAAACAACAACGCCATCAAATCCCATATCGCGCGCCATTTGTATCGTTTTGGCCGACAAAGACGCGGGCAGGGTATCTATATTCTTATTCACAACATGCGCAACCATCAGCATTGTGCATGGCGATGCATTGGGCAATAATTTTTTATACGGTATTAATTCATAAATTTTGAATGTGTCGGTGACATCGGTCATACCGTCATGTGTATCGCCGGTGGCGCTGCCATGACCGGGGAAGTGCTTAAACGAACCCAAAATACCCGCGTCTTTAAGTCCGCGCGCATACGCGTCGCCATGCATTGTTACGATATTGGGATCGGCGGAAAAACTGCGTTCAAGGCCACCAATCGCAGGGGATTCGGGGTTAACATCAACATCAACAACCGGTGCAAAATTAACATTTATTCCCAGTATAGCAAGGCGTTCACCCAAATCATACGCAGTTTTATATGTTGCGTCTGGGTCGCCGGCACCCAATTGTTTCGCCGATGGAATCGGACCAAACCCATGTTTATATTTCAAACGTTGAATATTGCCACCTTCTTGATCAACCGCAACCAACAACGGTATCGGTGCCAAAGATTTCAGGTGTGTGGTCAACTTCGCAACCTGTCCCATGGTTTTAATATTGGATGAAAAGACATGGTTTTTCGCTTCTGGGATGCTCAGGCCTTTGGCGACCAATCCAGATACATCAACATCAAACAATATAACCCCACCGACGTGACCATTTTTTATCTGATTGCTAATCGCGTTAAGACCTTCGACATCTGCACCAATTCCATCGCCATGAAATCCAGTCATTATCATTTGACCAACCATCTTATCTAAACTTGGGTTGGACATCCAATGTGCCAAAATAATGCCCACACAGAACAAAATAGATAAAACAATAACACGCGTTTTTGTATTGTCCATATAATATTCTCCTCTCTACAAAATACTTTGTATCAAATTTTATCATTTTTTTCAAGTTTTTTATCTGTTGATATTCTTGACTTTTTTTTATGGTTTTACTATTCTTTTTTGCAACAGGATAGGAAAATATAACACATGTTAACACAGTTGCTTATAAATACACTTATTATTGGTTCTGGTTATGCGATTGTGGCAATGGTTTTTCGGTTACTGTATTCTGTATCACCATTTTTTAATATGGCATTGGGGGCATCGGTTGCACTGGGGGCATATTTGGGGTACGGGCTGTTGCCAATGTTTGATGTCATCGCATATCCGATTATATTGGCGGGGGTGATTTTATTCACATGGGGTCAGGAAAGATTCATATATCGCCCAATGCGTAAAATGGGTGCAAGTCCGATGGTTCTGTTGGTGGTGTCGTTGGGTGTGTACACAATATTTGAATCAGTAATTCATTTGATATTTGGACCCCAATATCAAACACTTGGGGTGGCGATGGACTTTTCATCTGTGTCATTTGGGGCAATAAATATCCCCGTTGTTCAGGTGGCAATTATTGCATTAGTCCTGATAACACTGGGACTAATATCATGGGTTTTATACAGAACTTTTTTGGGCAAAGAAATTCGTGCCATCGCGGGTGCACCAGATTTGGCATATGTAACAGGCATAAATATCGGACGTGTTGTTGTAATTGTTTCTATTATTGTGGGTGCGGTATTGGGTGCATATGGTGTATGCGTTGGATTTGATACCGGCATGGAACCAACAATGGGATTTAACATTTTATTTAAGGGAATGATAGCGGCAATTATCGGTGGACCAACTATTATTGCAGCATACCTTGGGGCCATGGTTTTGGCATTGGCAGAAAACTTAGGCGTGTGGTTCTTTGCAAGTCAATGGCGGGATTTAATTGCTTTTGTGATATTTATATTATTGTTGTGGGTGCGTCCAAATGGAATCTTTATGCGCAATCCAAAAAAAGTTTCGTGTGAAATTAAACTGACAAAAGCGAAAGGGATTAAAAAATGAAAAAATTGTTATCTGTGTTATGTATGGCATTATCGTTGGTTGCATGCGATGGTGGTAAATCTGATAAGTCGGTCGTAAAAATTGGTGTGGTTTCGTCGTTTTCGGGCAAGTTTGCCGAAAATGGTGAAAATGTAAAGGCCGCATTAGATTTGGCATTGCAAGATGTAGCACCAAAAAATGTAAAGATAAAATATATCTATGAAGATTTTGGGTATGATGCACCACGTGCCGCAACCGCGGTAAATAAATTGATAAATGTGGATAAGGTTGATGCGATTATTTCTTGGTCTGCGGTGGCGGGAAATGTTATTTCACCAATCGCGGATAAAGCCGGAATATTTCATTTCGGAATAAGCAATGATAAAAATATTGCGGTTGGAGATTATAATTTTATTCATTGGACACAATCAGAAGTTTTGGCCGACAAAATGGTTGATTTAATTGTGGCAAAGAAAGCAAAGAGCGTGGTTCTGTTTGCGGTATATCAACCCGGCCTGCAACAGACAACTGATTTTGTTGAATCAAAATTAAAAGCGCGTGGTATCAAAACAGAACGTGTCAATTTCGCAATTGATGACAAGGACTTTAATGTTATTGTTGACAAGATGAAGAAAAAGAATTTCGATGTTTGGTACACAACTGCATTGCCACCAAGTTTGGATATTTTACTTAAAACAATACTTGAAAAGAACGTGAACAAACCATTGGTTGCGATTGATTCATTCTTGTTTTCAAATATCCAAGATAAACTTAATGGGGCACAATATATCGTTACCCCCGAAGGCGATGAAAACTTACTGGCCCGTGTTACCGAAAAAACGGGTTCTAAAAATTATTTCTCGTTGGGGTACACATATGATGCGGGTTATATATTGGGAACGGTTTATTCGCAGTTATACGATGAATTAGGTCGCAAACCAACATCCGAAGAAGTTGCAAATGATATTTTGGCAACGAAAAACTTTAAAGGCTCGGTTGGAAATATATGGGTTGATGCGGACGGCGTATTTCAATCTGGGGCGGTGGTCATGGAAATCAAAGACGGCAAACCAGTTGCGATAGAAAAATAAATACAAAGGAGAAAAGAAATGAAAAAACTATTTATATCTTTATGTGCGGCATTGGCGATTGCCGGATGCGGTAAAGAAGATGAAAATACAATTAAAATTGGTGCGGTATTACCAATGACTGGATCAAATGCACAATTTGCGCAGGCAATGAAAGTTGGTATAGAAGCGGCAATTGCCGACAAAACAAATACAAAATATAAATATAAGGTTATATTTGAAGATGGCCAGCAACAGGCGGCAAAATCTGTTAGTGCCGCACAGAAATTAGTATCTGCGGATAAAGTAAAAGCATTATTCTCTCATTTGACGGCGATTGGTCGTGCAATCGCACCAATTGCAGAAGGTGTAAATATTTTGAATATAAATGCAACATTAGAAACGGAAAATGCCGAACCTATGGGAAAAACAACTTTCTTTCAGGGACCATCGGTGGAAAGTTATCACGCGACCACAATTCGTGCCATGAAGGCAAATAAAGTAAAAACCGCCGCAATCATTGCGCAAAATGTTGGGGTTGCATGTCCGGGGGCACACGTATTGGGTAACAAATTAAATGCCACTGGTATCAATGCGACGGTTGAATGTTTTAATCCCGGTGAACGTGATTTCAAAACAATCATAACAAAATATAATAATGTTGATGCGTATATGATTGCTGGATTTCCGCCGGAAACAGATATTTTGTTGCGTGCATTATATGCAACTGGGGTTGAACATAATCAAATCTATGGCCAAGGTATAGATAATGGTACAGATTTATCGTTGTACGAGGAAACAAATTGTGTCGCACCGACATCTGGGACACCGGAATTTATCACGCGTATAAGTAAAGATTATACACTTAGCAACATGAATTTAACATCTGCGGCATATGATTTATTTGTTCTAACAATTGATGCATTTGAAGCGGTTGGCCCAGACAATATGGATGCGGTTTATGACTATATTCGCCAACATGCCACACGCGAATGCATGTCGGGAACATGCAAATTGTTACCAAATGGATTTATCGTGAACGAAGCCGAATGGCGCACGTATAAAGATGGCAAACCAGTAGTGTTTGAGAAATAAAATGGAATATTTAATAAATCTTGGAATATTATTCTGTATCTATGGCGTGTTGGCACTATCACTAAACATGGTGGTGGGAATGACGGGGCTGCTGTCATTGGCGCATGCCGCTTTCTATGGAATTGGTGCATACGTAACCGCGGTCACAATGACCAGTTTAGGATTTAATTTTTTTGCGTCCGTTTTGTTGGGAATTGTAATAAATGTTTTGGTCGCAATATTTGTAGGCCAAATATTATCAAAATTCAAAACTGGTTATTACGCGATAGTGTCGGCGGGGCTTGCGATAATTGCGTATTCATTATTCTTGAACGCCAAAGGAATCACAAACGGTCCGTTGGGGATTTTTGGTGTTCCAAAGCCGACATTGTTAGGATATGCGATTGAATCAAATTCTGCATTTTTAATATTGTCGTTGGTTATTCTTGCCATAATTTTTGCAATCTATCGCTATATTGATAAATCTTCGTTTGGGCGCGGGTTAAAGGCAATTCGTGAAGATGAAGAATTAGCAACGGTTATGGGCTATTCGGTATGGAAAATGAAAAGTATTATATTTTCGTTGTCGGCGGCGATTGCCGGTATCGCGGGTGGAATGTTTGCATCATATATCGCGTTCATTGACCCCAGTACTTTTCAGGTCAAAGAAAGCATATTCCTGTTCACAATTATAATTATCGGTGGTCTTGCATCGGGTGTGGGCAGTATTGTTGGCGCGCTGATATTATTAAGTTTGCCAGAAATTTTGCGTTTTGTTGGGTTGCCATACGAAATTGCGGCACAATTACAGCAGATAATTTATGGACTAAGTTTAATTTTAATGATGGTCTATCGCCCACGTGGGTTCTTTGGAAAATACAGGATGTAAAGTGAACGGAATAAAAATAAATCATTTAACAAAAGTTTTCGGCGGTGTGCGCGCCGTTGATGATTTAAGTATATCAATCGCGGGGGGGGCGGCAACGGGGCTGATTGGGCCAAATGGTTCTGGAAAAACAACCCTGATGAATTTAATAACAGGCCTGCTTAAACCCGATTGCGGAACAATCGAAATAGATGGTGAAATTTTTGATAATATCAACCCACAAAAATTGCGCGACCTGCGAATTGCACGCACTTTCCAGGACGGTCGGTTGGTAGACCAATTATCTGTTGATGATAATTTGCTGTTGGCAATCGCAGAAAATGATACAAGAAAATCTTTGTTGCAAATAAATACTAGTTCAATGCAAGAACGTTTAGATAAAACATTAAAGAAAATTGGATTAACCGCGCATCGCGAAAAAATGGCGGAAGATTTATCATACGGTCAACGCAAATTGTTGGAAATGGGACGTGCGTTGATTCAAGATGCCGATATTTATTTGCTGGATGAACCGTTTTCTGGTCTGTTTGCACGCCAGATTGAAAATGTATTAAAACTAATTACCGATTTGAAAAAATCGGAAAAAACGATAGTTATTATTGAACATAATATGGGTTTGATAAAACAGGTCGCCGACAAATTAATTGTTTTGGATCATGGACAATTATTGGCATCAGGATCACCAAATGTAGTTTTAAAAAACAAATCTGTTCAACAAGCGTACTTAGGAGTATAACAGTGAAAAAAATATTATGTGTTTTGTGTGCAATATTAACGCTTGGGGCGTGTGATAAAAACGATTCAAATAAACAAGTAATTAAAATCGGAATGTTGTATCCGCTAAGTGGTAATGCAGCAGTTTTTGGTGATACAGCAAAGATGACGGCAAAAATGTTCTTTGAGGATTACGCAAACACAAAATATAAATACGAACTGGTGTGGGAAGATTCCCAAGCAAATCCTGCAACCGCGGTTAGTGCCGTGCGTAAATTGATAAATTATGACAATGTGGACATCGTTTTGGATATGTATTCTAGTGTTGGTTTGGCGGTATCACCAATTACAAACGAAAACAAAGTTCCACATCTAACATTTGCCCAAGACAGAAATATTTCTATCGGATTTTATAATTATCGTGTGGTTACTTCTGCAAAAAAGACTGGGGAAGGAATGTATAATGCATTGCGTCACAGAAATTTGAAAAATATAACCGCCGTTGTTGAAAATACACCAGGGACATTGTCTTTATACGATGGTTTCAAAAATATAGCCAATCAAGATAAAAACATGAAAATAACGGAAGTCATGGTCAACCCAGGTGAACGTGATTTTAATGTTATCTTGAACAAGATAAAGAAAAATTCGTCTGATATTATTGTAACTGTTTTACAGTCGCCAGAAATAGATGTATTTATGCGTCAAGCCAAGACAAACGATGTCAAAGTTCCGATTACTGGGTTGCAGTCGTTTACTATGTTAAAAGATAAATCTTTGGCGGATGGTGCCTGGTATGTAGATGTTACAATGGCGAATAAAGATTTCTTGGATAAGTATAATAAAATCAGTAAAAATGCACCGACCAATTTTGCCGAAAATTTCTATACATCATTATTGGTTGCGGTTACAAACTTTGAATCTTTTGATGCAAAACCAAGTGCCGAAGAATTTATAAATAATCTTGTGGTTGTAGATGGGGTTATATCACCAATTGGTAAATTGGTATATGATAAATCGGAACAAAATATCGATACCAATGCGAGTGTTCGCAAAGTTGAAAACGGAAACATTATCGAAATAGCCGAATAAAGGAAAATAAAATGAAAAAACTGTTTTTAGTTTTATGTATGGCTTTATCACTGGTTGCGTGCGATAAAAATGATAATCCACAAAACAAACCTGTTGTGAAAATCGGTATGATGTTGCCGTTGTCGGGTGATATGGCAAGTTATGGTGACGCGACCAAGCGTGCGATTGAAATGGTAAAAGAAGACATTAAAAACACAAAAAATCATTACGAATTTGTTCTAGAAGATTCTGGTACTGATACCGCCAAGGCGGCGACGATTATTCGTAAATTGGTGTTTACAGATAAAATAAATGCGGTTATGGGGTATATTTCGTCAACGGCTATGGTTGTGGCACCTATTGCAGAGGAAAATAAAATACCATCGTTTTGGTTTGTTTCCGCGCCAGAGGCCAGTGTAGGTGCATATAATTTCCGTTTGTATCCAGATCTTGTCACTGGGGCAGAAATGATTTCAAAAAAGATAAAATCTGAAAAGAAAAAGAGCATAGCGATTATTTATCAAAATATACCATCTATGAATTATATGGTGGCGGATATGTTGCCGGTTTATACCCAAGAATTAAAAATTGTTATGAATGAAAATTTTATACCTGATGAAAAAAATTTCTTTGCTTTGATACAAAAGATTAAATCTGCGAACCCAGATTACATAGTGTTCGAAGCAACACCGCCCGAAACAGATATATTCTTTAAACAACTGCGTGAAAACAAGGTAAATATTCCCGTTACCGGGTTCCAATTGTTGGGGATGACATCAAATCTTGAAATGTTGAACGGTATGTGGGATGTTGACACCGCCCAATCAAATCCCAGGTTTATAACAAGGTATAAACAAATGGGTGGAACGGACAATTTATTTTATGCTGATTATGTTTATACTATGTTGATGGCATTGATAAACGGGTTTGAAAATGCCAGTACTGATAATATGGACGAATTTATTGCCGCCGCCGCCGAAACAGAATCGCCGATTGGCAAACTGGAAGTCAGTGGCGATAAAGATCTAGTTATACACAATCATATTTATCAACACGTCGTGAACGGTAAAAAAGAAATTATGGAAAATAGGTGGTAAAAATGAAAAGAATCTTTCTGATTTTGTGTGCAGTATTGGCA
>JAEEQU010000027.1 GCA_016285415.1 Alphaproteobacteria bacterium
GTGATAGATGTTTTGCCGAAGATGCCGCTATGTGTGGGGGAATTGGGTATTGGTATGGCATACCATCTGTTATAATTGGTCAAGAAAAAGGACGCACTATTGAAACCCGTCAGAAACACAGATTTGGTATGCCAAATCCAGAGGGCTATCGTAAAGCACAACGTTTAATGCGTTTGGCGGAGAAGTTTAATTTGCCGTTGATTTCATTGTTTGATACTGCGGGTGCTTTTGCAGGTGGCGCCGCCGAAGAACGTGGTCAATCCCAAGCAGTTGCATCATCTATTGCTACGGGATTAAAGATAAAAACACCTTATGTCGCGGTTAACGTTGGTGAAGGTGGTTCTGGTGGTGCAATTGCGATTGGAACAGGGGACAGGGTGATGATGTTGGAAAATGCAATTTATTCTGTGATTGCACCAGAATCTTGTGCCAGCATTTTATGGAAAGATAATAAATTCAAGGCTCAAGCAGCAACAGCGTTAAAATTAACCGCTCGCGATATGGCATCGTTAAATGTTATCGATAAAATAATTTCTGAACCAGCGGGTGGGGCACACAAAGATTGGCAAACAACTATGGAATTATTGGCGAAAGCAGTTGCTGACGCAATCAAAGAATTACAAGAAATTCCAGTGGAACAATTGGTTCCAGAACGTGCCAAGAAGTTTTTGGCCATGACGCGTGACGTGGAAATATATCAGCCAGAAATAAATGACAAAATCTAAAAATAAAACCGCCAATATGGCGGTTTAATTTTGTGGCGGAGCGTACAGGACTCGAACCTGTGGACCGCTAAAACACGGTCACGGATTAGCAATCCGCTGCATTACCACTCTGCCAACGCTCCGCAGGGTGCAACGATTATAACAGCATCCCAAAATAAAAATCAAGTTAAAAAATAGGGAATTCGCCATAAAAAATTTGAAAATAGTTCTGTATTCTTGACATTTTATAATTTTGTGCTATATATTAAGTGTGCAAAGCAATAGGAGGCACAATATGACTGAAAAAACATACGAACAGAAATATCAAGAACAAGATCGTTTGGTACAGGAAAATATGGCGCTTGTTCAACCGTTCTTGAAAAATTTTTCGGAAACTTACGACCTTGGAACTGGGTTTTACGAAGATGTCACAATTTGTTCGGGGCCGCACAGTAATTTCTTTTGGAATACCGAAATGGGTAACAAATACCGTTCTCTTTATGAAGCCGGCAAAATAGGTATCTATTGTTTAAGATGGGGCGATGGCGCATTTATCATAGATTATAAATTTGATGGTAACCGTATTTATAGATATAAAGATCAACTTTTCCAGGCACCACATTCGACACCAGTAAATGCATATTTCTTGCACGATGCTAAACAATATCCAGTATCAATGGGTGTTGCCTTGGCGGCCAAAGATTTGTACCGTGCCCAGACGTATCGTAGTGCACTGTATGACTGTATGCAGATTCAGCAACAATATAAGTAAATAAAGTGGGGCAAATGCCCCATTTTTTATTGCGTGCGACCTATTTGCAGATTTTTCTGCATAATAATTCCATTTACAATTTTATTTATGCGATTTGGTTCAATAAATACATTTGGTTCGTATCCCAATACATCGGTCAATTTATGGCGAACTGCGCGGGCGTGTTCAATATCATCCGTAGACATATAGTATTTTATATCGTCGGGGTGAAAACGCGATGTCATGCCGATTATTAAATCTAATAAATCGTGCACAGATGTTTCGTCTATTTTAATATCCGCAATTTCTGGGTTTAATTTTTTCAGATTTCGCGCCAGTTTTGCAAAATCTGATAGTGCATGTTTCTGCGCGTTTTCAAAAAACATTACAACATGTTCTTTGTCAGAATCTGTCATTTCGCCCGTAACTTGCATTTGTTTATCATACCATGCCTGTTTTTCGGCATCGGTCATATTTGTCCCATTGGTTATCATATCAACATATTTTTTTGTGTCATAAATGCGCATAGGATTGAAAAATATAATGTAATTCAGCCACATTGCCATATTTTCACATTCTTTTTCGGGCAGATTATCTGGAAATTTATACTTGTGCGATATTGGCACAGGGGGTATAAAACCATCTGTACGCAATTTACGTTCAAAATCCTCTGCAGACGACCAATGACCCGCCTGAAAAACGGCCTCTTGGGTTCTGATACGACTAATAATTCCCTGAACTTTGGCGGCTTTGGTAAAAACTTCCTTTGGCATACGATAAATCCTTTTATCTATTATATCACAAAAAGCCCAATCGGCCTAAAATTTATTTGAAAATGCGGGGCAGGGGATTTTTATTAAAATTTTGTAAAAAACAATTGACAATAATATATTTTGTGCTATATATTTAGTTGTAGAAAACAAAAGGGGCTAAGCATGGACGCAAAACTTAGACGTGTTTTATTGGGAAGTTTACTGACAGGTGGACTTGTTACAGGCGTTGCGGGTTGTTCAGATCGTAACAATAATGATACAGAAGACGATGGACAAGAACCGACGACCGTGGTCGCACCTGCTGAAGAACGTACATTTAAACAGTTTAAACAAAAAATGAAGGCATTGACCCCTTCTATTATGTTGGAAACTATATTGGTTGAAGGTCTTAAATTGGATAATGCTGGGTTGTGTAAACCGTATGATGATGGTACGGGTGTATGGACCATTGGTTTTGGGCTTACAGAACTTGATGGAAAACCTGTCACACAAAACACACGTCATATCACAATACAAGAAGCATGGAAAAAATCCGTAGAGTTTTATGAAACACGCGAAACATATTTCTTTATGTGGTGCTATGATGTTGGTATTGATGGTTTTGCAATAGATGATACAGGAAAAGCATTTTGCCTTGCATCTGTTTTCTATAATTCTTGTACGAACTTGTTCCAAGATCCAAAGAATAAAAAACATGGAAGCCGTAATACTGAATTGCGCAACTTGTATGCTAAATACGGTGAAAATGTAACCGAAGATCAGGTTAGAGCCGTTTTTAAAAAATACCCAATTACCAACCCAAGAAGTTTTGGTGGGGTTTTGATAGACGGTGGAACAACAAAAGAATGGGCAGATGCACTTGGGGGTTTTACCCCAGAAGGACGTGGCCTGATTTGGCGTCGTTGGCTTGAAGGGCAAATGGCGATGGGAAACATAACGTGGCAAGAATTGTTGGATTTGCCGGTTTCCGGTATGTCAGATTTTTGGAAAAGCATAGGGGGAACAAAAGATGTTATGTTTACCAAAAATAATGGTAAATGGCATGTGGTGCCAGGCGCCTTGCCAAAATTCAAAGAATGGGTAAAGAATCCTGTTGATAAAAAAGGCAATCCAATCACAGGACGCAAAACATTGCGTGAAATTGTTACATCCATAGATTCAACAATTATATCGCAAATAGAACACGCAGAATTTGATTGGTCAGACACCAGAACCAATGTGGCCGATTTTGTTGAAGAATCGCGTCCAACATATACATGCGCGGAATGGAACGATATGTCGTGGAATGCGTATCGTGCGAAAGATTATGAAACTGCATTGAATGCCGGACAAAACGCATTGGAATTGGCGGAAGACAATAAACAACGCAGTGCAGCACACTACAACATTGGTGTCACATATACTGCGATGGGTAAATATAACAAGGCGGTTAAGAGTTTAAAGCAGGCCGTAGATTTGGCGGCAACCGATACCCAACGTATTGCATGTCAAAAGGCGTTATCTGACGCGGAACAACAACAAAGTCAAAAAAGAAAACAAAATGCTAAAAACTTTGGTTGGGGTGTGTTGGCGATTGGTGCAATGGGGTACGCGGGTCGCAGATATTATATGCACAGACAAAAACACAGATAATATCTTTTGCGATTTAAATCAATAAAACCGCCCCATGTTAACAGACCTGGGGCGGTTCTCTTGACAAAATTATAAAGAATATCTATAATACAATTGTTTTAGGTATTAAACAATGATTGAACAACGTTATGCTTTTAAGAGTTTTGTAAAAGCGCCATTTTATGGACGATGGCGCCGGTAATTCTTTTGTACAAGATAAATCAAAATAACAAATTACCGTAATAATAAAAAGCATAAGGATTTTAAAATGGAAAATAAAAAAGAAGTACTAGTAACCGGCGATCGTCCGACGGGACGTTTGCATATTGGACATTACGTGGGCAGTTTGCGCAGCCGTATTAAATTGCAAGATGACCCGCGCTATGACCAATATATTTTTATTGCTGATTGTCAGGCACTGACCGATAATGCGCGCAACCCCAAAAAAATTCGTCAGAATTTGATAGAGGTTGCATTGGACTATCTGGCCGTGGGAATTGACCCAAACAAAAATACAATTTTTGTTCAATCCCAAATTCCTGAATTAACAGAACTGACGTTCTATTATATGAATTTGGTAACATTGGGGCGTTTGCAACGTAATCCAACAATAAAAACAGAAATCAAAGAAAAGAACTTTGACGGCGGTATTCCAACCGGATTTATGACATATCCCATCAGTCAGGCGGCGGATATAACCGCGTTCAATGCGAAATATGTGCCGTGTGGCGAAGACCAAGAACCATTGTTGGAACAGGCACGTGAAATTGTGCGTTCATTTAATTCAATCTATGGCGATGTTTTGGTTGAACCAAACGGAATTTTCGCAGCCGAAGGTGTATGCCGTCGTTTGCCGGGAATTGACGGTGCCGAAAAAATGGGAAAATCATTGGATAATGCGATTTACTTGGCGGACGAAGCAGATGTTATAAAAAAGAAAATTATGAATATGTTCACCGATCCAAAGCATTTGCGTATTGAAGACCCCGGCCATCTGGAAGGTAACGTTCCGTTCATATACCTTGCGGCATTTGCAAAGCCAGAACATTTCGCGGCATTTTTACCCCAGTATAAAAATCTGGATGAAATGACGGCGCATTATACGCGTGGTGGTTTGGGCGATGGTACGGTTAAAAAATTCCTTAACGAAGTGTTGCAAAGCGAATTGGGACCAATACGCGAACGTCGCAAGCAATATGAACAAAACATAGATTATGTTTATGATATGTTAGAGCAAGGCAGTATCAAGGCCCGTGCTGTTGCGGCGGAAACATTGAAACGTGTTCGTCGTGCGATGGGGTTGGAATATTTTGAAGACACGTCGTTGCGTAACGAATACAAATCAAAGTATGCAAAAAAATAATTAACCGCCCAAATGGGCGGTTTTTTATAAGCAATTTTTTTCTTTTATTTCGTTGGGAACATGTGTTAATGCAATATCAACCTTTGGACCAATTGTTGCCAAATATTGTTGCGCCACATGCAGATTTTTAATTGCCAAATCTGAGTTGCCATTTGCAATTTCGTTTTTGGCAATAACAATCACATCGGAAATTTCTTGTATAGTTTCCTTGATGCTTTCTTGTTTCGTTGTAAAAGTTTTAGAATTTACATATTCCATTTATTATTCCCAATCAAAATCTGAAAAATCTATTTCGTTGATGGATTCATTTATCATATCACCCAGCGGATTAACTTTAATAAATATTTCGCCGTCTGATTTTTGAATCAATTCATAGTTAATGTATTTAACATTAATATTTGCTTCTGCGCGACAATATATGTGATTGGGTTCTGATTTAATCAATGTTGGATTACGCAATTCCAATGCGCCACCATATTGGTCATATTCTTCGTTGATGAAATCAGCGGCGGCTTCGGCACTAATCTCATCACATGCAAAGTTTATATCGTCACATCCCGCCAGCACCAATATACCCAACATCGCAAAAAGTAATTTTTTCATAATATTCTCCTTGGTTTTCAACAAACGTATGATATAGCAAATGCAGAGATAAAACAAGTTTTTTGTTATTAAAAAGGGCTTGCTTGACCTGTCGCATTTTTCCTATGATTAATACAAGTGGTATTTTGCCATAACTGTGGCGATGCCATAAATGTGCCGAAATGAAAGGGTTTATAAGAGCCGGTTTTCTGTTTGTTTTAACGACATACGCATGTATGGCGCATGGGTATGTTTTACATGTTGGCGACACAACAATTACACCCCAGACCACGTGCAACACAGAACATAAGTTATGGTTCAAAATGGGAAATGACACATGGTGCGTGCCAATGACCACAGAATACGTAACAAACGCATTACATGTTAAATATAATAATGTTGTTTATTCAACATGCACCAATTGTGATAGTGGTGGTGGCGAATGGACGATTCCAGAAACACCCGAAGAACCGATAGTGTTGCCAGAAACCTGTACATGGACCCAGACGAATTCAGATGCGTATTTATATACCGAAGACGGAAACCAATATTTTGATACGGGTGTGTTAATTAATTCCCAGGATAATATATCGGTCACGATGCAGGTTATCAATGGGAAACATGCACGTATATTTGGTGGCATTAATAATTCTGCCTGTGAATATGATATGACACTAAATGCAAGTGGAAAAGTTGGTTTTCAGATTGGACGAAATGGCAGTGGCAGCACATATATCATTAGTAACCCAAGCGGTAAAAATACATACAGCACTAAATATGTGAAAGCAGGGACAAATAATATTGGTTCATGGACCAACAAGGAGATTTACATAAATGGGTCAAAGATAGGGACAAAAAATACCATTTATGATTGTTCGGCGTCCACCACCATGTTGGTATTAAAGAACGATTATATAACCGGGGCAAATCCGGCGTTAAGTGGCGGAATAAAATTGTATAACATTAAAATATACGCCGGTACTGATATAAACAATCAAAATCCAATACACAATTTCCAACCAGTTGCGGCGGGCACAAATATTTGTGGAACAACGGCGGCAACAAATGCGATGTGGGATTCGGTTACCAAGAAACTTTATTATCCTGGTGGAACTGGTCAAATGGGGTATGGTGTTGATTAACAATATGTGGGGTGTGTTGCATGTCATCAAGCAAAGAATATTTAACTTTCGTTTTGGACCAATTATCTGATCTGCCAGATATTGACTATCGCGCAATGATGGGCGAATATGTAATATATTATCGTGGCAAAGTTGTCGCGGGAATTTATGACGACAGATTCTTGGTTAAACCGACAAAATCTGCGGTCGCAATTATGCCGAATGCGACAATGGAAATACCATATCCGGGTGGACATCCGATGATAATGGTTGATGATATTGAAAATCGTGATTTATTGCGCGAACTGTTTAACGCAATTTATATGGATTTGCCAACACCAAAACCCAAGAAAAAGTGATGTCAGAAATACAGAAAATCTTTAATGAATATGGTTTGGATTTTGATAATAACAAGTATGGAATCGGCCGCAGCACCGAAATAGAATATACCGATGGAACGGAAAAGCGAACCCACGAGCATGTTAAAATTGCGCGTATTCATGCACGATATTTTCGGTTTTGGATTGGGAAAATAGTATTTATAATTGATAGTGATAAACCGCACTTTTGTGTGCGTCGCAAATCCCGTTGGAACTTCAAAATTGTTTATGGCAAAAGTGGGCGATAAAACTGGGGAATATTGGCTTGCTATTTGTTGTTTTTGTCCTAGAATACCGAAAAATTAGTAAAAGGAAATCATTATGGAGGAACGCGCATTATTCAAAGGCGTTATAAATATTATAATTAAACAGAATAACAAAATATTGTTATTTTTCCGTAATGACGGCTATTTTAACTATGATGGTGGTTGGTGGGTATTGCCCGCCGGACATATAGAGCAGGGCGAAACCGCAATGAATGCCACAATTCGTGAAGCACGGGAAGAAATGGGTATAGAAATTGCACCCGCCGATATTAAATGCGTGCATATTATGAGCAATTTGGCCAGCCATATCCAAAGTTTTGATTTCTTTTTTGAAGTATCAAATTACACCGGTACAATTCGTAATTGCGAAGGCGACAAGTGTGTTGATATGAAATACTTTACCTTTGACGAGATTAAAAACTTGCAGAATGTAATATCGCCGACACGTATTGCACTTGACGCAATCGCAAATAAACAATTTTACTCTGAATGTGTAAGATACACCAGCGCTAGTAAATAGAATGCTATTTTGCGCTTTGTTCTATATCCATGACGATTTCTAATAAATCGGCTGGAATATATGTTTTTGCTTTTTCTATCATTTCGTCGGGTATGCCATAAAACGCCTCGGCGACAGAACCAGTAATTGCGCCAATGGTATCGGAATCGCCACCAATAGATATTGCGTTGCGAATTGCATCTTCAAAATTTTCTGATTCCAAGAAGCATTGCAATGCCGGTGGTACGGTTCCTTGGCATGATGAATCCCATTCATAATCTGCGCGCAGGTCTTCTACGCAATCGCATTCCGTATAATAATTTGTTTGAATATAGTCAGCTATATCTTCTTTGCTATATCCATTTCGTGCCAAAAATATTGCAACCGCAGTTGCTTCGGCGCCTTTGATACCTTCAATATGATCATGACTAACAGATGTTACCATATAAGATATTCGTTTAACTTCTGAAATTGTTTTGCCAAACCAACCTGCTGCAGAAATACGCATTGCGGCTCCATTGCCCCAACTGTTATATGGCTCGTCTTGCTTTGCCAGTAACCAAAAACCAAAGCGACATCCATACCCCATATCAGGGTGTTTTGAACCAATTTCTCGCATGGATTTGATAGCCATTTCTGATAAATTGCCACCATCACGTTTCCACTTACTAATCGCATTGGCTACCGCGATTGTCATGCAAGAATCATCAGTTATATGGCCATGCACATTAAATAACGGAAATTTTTTGGTTTTGATATTATGAAATTCATAAACAGACCCAACAATATCACCGATAATTGCACCATATAACATTTCACTTCCTTTTTCTTGACTATACCCCACACAATCTAAAAGTCAACCAAGATGGAATATGTTAATCATCCATATGAAACCACGCGTACAGTGTCGGAAATCGCTTTTTACGCTGCTTGTTATATTCGGCACAGGCGGTAATATTAGACGTGATGGCAATTAGTTCGGTCCAATCGTTATAAGAAAAGTGGTCGCGTAAATCTGCGTGGGCGGCATGTATGCGGTCACTTTTCTTGCCAGAAACCAAGTATAACGAACTAAGATATATGTAGTACTGATCCATCGCAACATTAGGAAGTAATTGTTCACAGTTAGCAAAGAATTGTTTTGCATACGCGTCGCCCAATTCATTGTATATTACAGACGCCAGCTGTGGCATTTCTGGTTCTGAAAGTGTTGTATAGCCCATCCCTTTATCGTATATATCAAAATCGCAATCTATCCATATTTTACCGGCGCGTTCCATTACATACAGGTATGAATATCCACATTGAAATACTTTTGCATCGCCTTTATATCCCAAAAAACTTAAATGGTTGCGCAGACAATTTCCCCGACCAAACATCCAACTTAGGTTGCATAGTCCTTCACCTGAACATGTCAATTTGTATTTGTTCTGTCGTAACCACGCCATAATGTCGTCTTTGGCACCGGCACGCAATAAAAACAACTCTATTTGCATGTTTTCATGGGTCGGTTTTTTGGACCGTACAATCTGTAAAGGCGTCATCCGTTTCCCATTGCGCAGTACCGTTGGCAAATCAACATCGGCGCCATTGTTGACCAATATTTCAATGATTTCAAATGGTGCATCCTGCATCAGTGCATTTGTCAATGGCGTTGGACCAACATCATACCCATCAATCCAGTCAATCGTATATCCATCATCAATGTATTTTTGTAATCGCTTTGGGGTGACCTTGGACCAATCGTCAATTTCCAGTAATTTTGTTGGGTCACCTTTGTGTCCTGTAAAATGTGGCACAGGTACAACTTTTTCAATGTTGCTTATCATTTTAACCTCCTTTTGTTTCACACCAAACGCACAGACACGCGCAAACACCACAAATGGCGTGTACGCTGCTGTAATCGTTGATGAAAATATCTCAGGTAATTTGCGATGGGAACATATCGTGTGGAACTAACACACCCCCACCACACATTATATTATAGGTCAAATTCGCATTTTGTCAATACTGGTGTGGCGTTTTTATCCGCAAATTGTCCGATAAAATTATGCCAAGGTGCCAAACGGCACCTTGCTATTTCTGCCTATCATAATCAAACCGTTCCTTATAAAACACAAAAGTTTCTTTGCCTTCGTACTTTTTGTAAATGTCATAGATAGTTTTAAATTCCTCTATGGTTATGGCATGATCGTTTATGACACTTGCGTATGCTACGCCTGGGCGGCCCAAAATGTAAATTTTATTATACATGTTGATAAATGCCCAATTACAACCACTGCCCCAAATACCGCTTTTAGACGCGGCACGAAATCCATTTGATTTTAGCCATTTAAAAATGTCCGTCTCATAATTGGTAAATTGATTATCACAGACCAAGAAACAACCATATTGTTTTAATTTTTGTAAATCTTCCATCTTAAACTCCTTATTTTGCATTTGGTAAAATTCCCGAAATACCTTTGCGGCATAATTTGGTGTAAATTGGTTTATCCAAACCATATGCACGAATCAGTATGCTTGGTTTTTGGTTACACCACAGGTCATGATAGGAAATAACCCCGTTTTTAATTGTCTTAATCAGCCCGCTTGGTAATTCATTGTGTCCAATGCACGAAGACAAATAGACAAAGCATTCATCGTTGTTGCGCAAATTTTCGCACGCCAAAATGCGCGCGTACACATTTAGTGTTAAATCTGCCTTGCTGGCATCTTTGGTCCATGGACTGCCACCACCAATTGGTGCAGCGGTAGAATAAAAGTCGCATGCCAATTTTCGCCCTGTGATGCCACAATCGGCGATTGAACCATGATATGTATAACGTCCGGTGCCATTTATGATAATGTTTGCCGGTCGTTCGCCAAGGACGGATACAATAAAATCAGTTAAATTTTCATCGCGCAACATTGGAATCGCCACAATAGCGGTTTCAATTTTGCCATCGTTTAATGTAATCTGCGTTTTGATATCTATACCCAAGTTATCGGATTTTCGTGCCATATCATACAGTGCGTTGTTCAATTTTCGTGCCAAAAATAATTCACGGTTTATTTGGCCTTCGCCTTGGCACGCGTAACCAACAAATACGCCTTGGTCACCCCAACCATTTGCATCCACGCCGCGTGAAATATCAACCGACTGAACACCAATCAGGTTAATAATTTTTATCTGCGCTGGGTTTATGACACAGTCACCCCAAATGCGCGCATACCTATCGTCATATCCGATTTCTGCCAATGCACGCTTTATATATTGGGGCAGGGCGCTTATGTTCGCGCTTGTGCTAATTTCGCCGCCAAGGACGACAGTATTATTTTTTATCATGACCTCAACGGCATATCTGGCATGTTTGTCTTGTTTAATTATACGGTCAAGAATATAACTTGAAATATAATCGGCTGTTTTATCTGGGTGTCCCAACGACACCGCTTCTGCTGTTCTTTGCATAATTTACTCCTTTGGTTTTGCAAAACGAACCAAAGGTGGATTGCGATGTTGCACCACGCACTGCGAACATAAAAGATCGGAAAAAAAGCATAATAACAACTCCCTTGTTTAGTCCTTTTATAAGGCAGGACAAGTCAGGTTAAATCCACCTTTATCGCAGTGCATTATACCATTTTCATCAGGAAAAGCAAGTGTGAAGTTCGGATTGTTGTGCCCCCCACCATAATTTTGGTAATATAAAAGGGTATAATTACCAAAAAACACTTGACTTGCAACGCAAACAGGTATAATATATGCGCAGTTATTCGGGCATAGTTCAGTCGGTAGAACAACGGACTGTTAATCCGTATGTCACTGGTTCGAGTCCAGTTGCCCGAGCCACAAATTAGCCGTAAGTCTTTGTATTTACGGCATTTATTTTAACTGTCCTTACGGCAATTTGTTCCGGTATAGTATGTTTTTTGACCCCAAAATACCCCATTTTTACATACAAAAACATACATTTACATACGAAAAACCATATAATTTTTCCACACAAAAATCACTTCAAAACCAAGCCCACCAAGGGTTTTAGCGTTTTTGTGTCACTTTTTACTGACACACGGACGCGATTCCGTATGTCAGACAAGCATAACTCATTGAATATAGGGAACAAACTACTAATTTTGGCAATTTTGTGTATGTCGAATGTATGTTTTTATAATCAATAATCGACATATTTCACGTACAAAAACATACAAAATTTAGAAA
>JAEEQU010000028.1 GCA_016285415.1 Alphaproteobacteria bacterium
TTGTTACGTTGCAATGTAAACGTCCCATTTTGCACTTTGCCAAAGGGCCATTGAATGCTTTATTATGGTATGATATTTTTTATGACGAACTAGACGATGCATTTTTACTAGATGTTGTTCCACCAATCCAGATTTACGAAATACAACCCATTGGCAAAATAGCACATGGAATATGCCGTGATGATTACCGTTTAAAACAATATGGTGCACATGCCATAGAATTCAAGGAACGCGTACAGGTAAGTAAAATTATAGAAGACGCAATTGATGTATACGAACGCACCAATCCAACGATACATAACAAAGACCAAGCCGATGGTATAAAAAGTTGGCAAGAAGCCGTACATAACCCAGAGGTATGGAAAAGGTATTTAAAATATGAAAAGCAACTTGAAGAAGCACTGCACCACAGCCACTGATTCTGGGCATTATCTTATTTAACATAGGCAAAGTTATGAATAAGTATTACAAAGTTGTTAATTGCGCATGTCCTTTTGCAATAAAATATAACATCAAACGCCTGGATGCTATTTCCAATGGCGAAGTGTTTGTTGCAAAGCCTGCGCAGTATTCATCGGGGCGATTTTTGGATACACAAGCCGCACGTGTTTTGAATTTTTCCGACTGTGCTTTTGATGCTATGTTATGGTATGATGTTTTAAATAGCATTCGGTGGGATTTGGTACTGCCCGAATATTGGGAACAAACATATATCTATGAAATAACACCGCTTAGCCCGATAATCAAAGAAAGGTGTTGCGATGAATACGGTCTTTTTCAATGCGGTGCAACCACAATACGATTTGGCGACAAAGTACCGCTGGAGCAAATGATTTCTAACGCTCTGGACGAATATAATCATACAAAATTAAAAAAATACTTACAGCACATCGCATATAATTGGTCATTCGTAAAAAAGAATATTAAACAGTGGCAAGAAAAGCAATTGTAAAAAACACTGCCCATTTGGGCGGTGTTTTTATTTTGCTTCATCTATTTTGCGGGTCATTTTAAGGAACTTTTCTGCACGCAATTCTGGCAACTTTTCTGGATCGGTCTTTTGCAGTAATTTAATTTGTTCACTGACCGCATTGGCCAAATTTTCCATTGTCGTTTGCCAATCTTTATGCGCACCGCCCGCTGGTTCGGCAATAATCTTGTCAATAACGCGCATATCCATCATATCATTTGCGGTCAATTTCATCGCCGCCGCCGCGGTTGCCTTGAACTTATTATCTTTCCATAAAATGCTTGCACATGATTCCGGGGAAATAACCGAATAAATTGCATTTTCCAGCATCAGCACCTTGTCCCCTGTTCCGATTGCGATTGCACCACCGGAACCACCTTCGCCGACATTGACGGCAACATACGGTGTTTTAATGGACAAACCTGTTTGTATGGTTGATGCCACCGCTTCGGATTGGCCACGTTCTTCGGCCGCCGAACCTGCAAACGCACCCGCCGTATCAAACAGCGATATAACCGGCAAATTAAACCGTTCCGCCAAACGCATCAGACGTTGTGCCTTGCGATAACCTTCGGGATTTGGCATCCCAAAACGGTGCAATTGACGTGTTTCAATTGTGCGACCTTTTTCTTGTCCGATAATTACCGCCGGAAAACCATTCCAAAACCCAAGTCCACCGCACATTGCCGCATCTTCCCCAAACAATCTGTCACCGGCAAGGTATGTCCAATCACTGACAATTCCGTTTATATAATCCAAGAAATGCGGGCGATTTTCATTTCGTGCCAATAATACTTTATCATACGCAGGGTTTTCACCCATGCCACGCGCCTTTTTGGACGCATCGGAATCAGCAGGCGTTTGCACAGATATTTGTTCAACCGGACGTGAACGATGCATCAGCACAGATAATATCTTTTCCAATTTTGATTTCAATTCCACACGCGGAACAACCATATCAACCATACCGTGTTCATATAAATAATCTGCAGTTTGGAAATTCGCAGGCAACTTTTCACGAATGTTTTGTTCAATAACACGACGACCCGCAAATCCAATACGCGCGCCAGATTCTGCGATGTTAATATCCCCAAGCATCGCAAATGATGCCGTAACACCACCGTATGTTGGATCGGTTAACAAAACAATGTATGGGATTTTTGCCGCATGTAATTTATTCACCGCAACCGTTGTTCGCGCCATTTGCATTAACGACAAAACATTTTCCTGCATACGCGCACCGCCACTGCACGCCACCATAATTAACGGTTGATGCATTTGAATTGCGTGTTCGGCGCTTGCCACTATTGCCTCGCCGGCGACACGTCCCATGGAACCCATCATGAATTCGCCGTTCAATATACATATTGTTGTTGGTATACCGCCAATATGACCGTCCGCCGTTGTTACCGCATCATTATACCCAGTATCAGAACGCCCTTCGGCCAATCTTTCGGAATATGGAACCCTGTCCACAAAATTCAGTGGGTCATCTGGCAATGTAGGTAATTGGATTTTTTCCCATGTTCTGTCATCAAACAGCAAATCAAATCTTTGCTTTGGGTTCATAATAAATGCCCGACCACAACGCGGACAAATATAATGATTATCCTTGTAATCTTTGTAATACACCAATCTATCACAAGATTCGCACTTTATCCACATTAACCGACGAACGCGGTCATATTTTTCGCGATTCTTGTTTTTAATTCCGGAACTTTTACCGAATAACATAATTTTTATCCATTCATCTTTTTGGTTAGTTCACGACTTGGTTTAAACAAAATTGTCGTGTTTGCCGGCAAATGCATTGGTTGCCCTGTTACCGGATTATATCCAATCTTGGTTGCACGTGGACGTGGCTGAAAAGTGCCGAATCCACGAATTTCAATTCTGTTGCCATCGCTGATTGCATCTATCATCGCATCAGACACCGCATCCAAGACCGCCGCGGCATCTTTATTGCGCATACGTTTAAATTGAACCTGAATAGTACGTATAATATCAGACCGTTTCATAACTATGTTCCCCTTCGTTTTTATGTACAATGTGGATTTTAACACCCAAAAAGGAATATTTCAAGTGGTTAAAAAATCTTGTGTATTTCGCAATAAAAAAGTTGCTTTTATTATGTGCTAATTTATACTGGAAAAAATTTAACGAAAAAAAGGATTTTAAATGCTACGTCCGTCTTTGCGCAAAAACAACCAAATGAGACCTGTATCTATGGAAACCGCTGTTAATAAATCGGCCGAAGGTTCATGTCTGATTAAAATGGGTGGAACACATGTATTATGCACCGCCAGTGTTGATTTCGCGCAACCGACATGGAAACGTCTGCAAAATAAAACAGGTGGTTGGGTTACCGCAGAATATGCGATGTTGCCACGTGCAAATGGAATGCGCAAAACACGTGATGCAATTGCCAAAGACCATCGCAGTGCAGAAATATCCCGTTTGATTGGTCGCGCACTGCGTAGTGTCGTTGACATGGAAAAACTTGGTCGCCACACAATTACCATAGATTGCGATGTGATTCAGGCCGATGGTGGAACACGCACCGCCAGTGTTACGGGCGGATTCGTTGCAATGGCAATGGCTGTAAAATGGCTGATGGATAATGGACACCTACGCGAAAACCCAATTCGTGAAAATGTCGCCGCAATTAGCGCAGGTCTGTGGAACGGCGAACTAATTTTGGATTTAGATTATGAAGAAGATTGCAATGCAGAAATGGATGCAAATTTTGTTGTTGCAGAATCAGGCAGATTCATAGAGGTTCAGTCAACCGGCGAACAACACCCATTTGAAAAATCGCAACTTAGTGAAATTATGGATATGGCCGCGGGTGGCGTGCAAAAACTAATTGCTTTGCAAAAACAAGTGCTGGAATAAATCTATTTTTTCTGTTTTAAAATATCGTCCGATTTTATATATTCGGGCGAATTTTTTTGTAATTTTGTCTTTGCACGTTTTGCATATTCGCGTGCCTTATCTTGTGATTTCTGCATACGATAATATTCGGCCATTGCCCAGTCGGCACGTCCATCATCATCCCCATACGCACGCGCCAATGTCCAATACGCAAGCGGTGTCGCATCGGTTAATATAACGCGTTTACATAATTCAATTGCACGGTCTTTGTCGCCATGTTTATTGCGTTCTGTTAAGACCAATGCCAATGCAGTTTCTATTTGTGGTGATTTGGGTCGCAATTTTATTGCATGTTCGTATGCATCAACACTGTCATCATAATGACCATACGAATATTCTATATCGCCCAACAATTCATACAGATACGGATTATTTGGCGATCGCGAAATAAGTGTTTTTGTTCCGACCAATGCACCATCCAAATTTCCACCACGCATATTCGCAATTGCGCGCGCATAAATCGCCGCATCTGATTTATCAGAATACGGATATAATGTTTTTACGCGTTCTGGGCTGTCCAAATATCCAACAAGTTTTGCGCGCACAAGTGCATATTTTTTTATGGTGTCGGATGAATCAGTTTTAAATTTTTTATTTTTAATTTCTGGGGCATCCAATCTGTCACGCACATGTTTTAATCGTTCGGATGTAAGTGGGTGATTTATAGAATTTGGGTTCACCCGTGATTCAATATGCGATGTCATATCGTTCATCTGATTAAACACATCCAAAAATCCGTTGGGATTCATATCGGCCCGAACCATAAGATTTAATCCCATATCATCGGCCATGCGTTCTTCGTCACGCGAAAATGACAACATAGATTGTCGCGCAACCGATGTTGCACCCGCCAACACACCGGCCCCCAATGATGGGTTTCCACCCGCCGCCATCAGCCCAAGTCCCAATGCCTGAATCAGCAATGTGCGTTTCATTTCTGCCTCCATTGCCGCCGACATTTGCGCCATGTGTCCACCAATCATATGTCCCATTTCGTGTGCAACAACCGCACGCAACGCGTTTGGTGTTTTTACACGGGTCAATAGTCCTGTATAAATATACACATCTTCACCACCCATAACAAATGCGTTATATTCATCGTCATTAACAATAAATACTTTCATGCGTGATGGCGATATATTCGCCGCGGTGGCTAATGGTGATATTATTTCTTGTACCACAGATTCTATTTCTGTATCGTTAATCAGTGATACCGCATGCGCAGATATTGGGCAAATCAAACAAATTAAAAATGCCAAAATTTTTCGCATTATGCCCCCAGTGTAGTTGTCCTATCAAATACATACATTAAATCACGAACCCACGGTTCAACCGATACCATATCCGCCGCCGCACGTGATGCCAATTTGAATAAATCCCGATGTTCGCGGTAATCAACGAAGTGATAATTTATCCAACCTGATTGACGCGTGCCAAGTAATTCGCCAACCCCACGCATCATTAAATCTTGTTCTGCAATAACAAAACCATCATCTGTTTCAACCAACACATCCAATCGTTTTAATCCATCAGGCGACACATTATTTCCATACAGCAGAATACAGAACGATTGTGCCCCACCCCGCCCCACACGGCCACGCAACTGGTGTAATGCGGCAAGGCCGAACCTTTCTGCATTTTCAATTACGATTATTGTTGCATCGGGGACATCTATGCCAACCTCTATAACGGTGGTGGCGACAAGTATTTTTATATCTGAATTTCTATCGGCGAATTTTGCCATCACCGCATCGCGTTCATTTTTTGGCATCTGGCCATGCACCAAACCAACACATGAAAAATATTTTTTTAATTCATCATATCTGTATTCCGCCGCGGTGGCATCTGATTCTTCGGAATCTGCGACCAATGGGCAAACCCAAAACACCTTTGCCCCATATGCAATTTGCGGTTTCAAATGTTCCACCAATGCGCCAACACGCGATATTGGCAACTTGGTTGTTTTAATTGGAATACGACCAGCGGGTTTTTCTTTGATTATTGAGATATCCATATCGCCATAAATTGTCATAGAAAGCGTTCGCGGAATTGGTGTCGCAGAAAGTGCAAGGACATCTGGGTTATTACCCTTTGCCCGCAATGATTCGCGTTGTGCAACTCCAAAGCGGTGCTGTTCATCTATAATAACCAAACCTAAATCTTTATATGCCACATCGTCGGAAAACAGTGCGTGCGTTCCAACAACCAAACGCGTGCGTCCCGAACGCAACGATGTTAATTTTTCACGGCGTGCCACACCTTTGTCACGACCGGTTAAAATATCACAAACCAAACCCAATTTATCACACAGCGGTTTCAGTTTTGCATAGTGTTGTCCCGCCAATGTATCGGTCGGTGCCAGCAATGCCGTCTGGGCGCCAAATTCTGCCATCATAATTGTTGCCGCCATGGCAACCATTGTTTTACCGCAACCGACATCACCCTGAACCAGACGCATCATCGGAAACGGACGCGCCATATCAGTTTTGATTTCATCTATGACGGTCTTTTGACCGCCCGTTAAATCAAATGGCAATGACGCATAGAATTTATCCAACAATTCATATTTCTTTTGTCGCACATTGCGGCGATGACGTTCATCATTGCGACTGCGACGACTGATTGCAATTGCGGTTTGGTGTGCCAGTAATTCAAAGTATGCCAATTTAATGACATCATCTGCGTTTGGTAATAAATCGGTATTTGTTCTTGCGAAATGCACATCGCGCAGCGCCGTAAAGAATTCAACTATATGTTCATCTGCCCCGGCCAGTTTCGTATCAAAATCGGCAAACACTTGGTCCCGAACATTCGTAAAAGTTTTCTGGGTGATGCCTTCGCCAGACGGATATATCGCCTGAATCTTTGGAATTTTATCGGCATGTTCTGGTTCTTCAACAAATTCTGGATGGTTTATTGTTGGTGTGGCGCCCGATTCCAATTTACCGCTAACAATCCGCCATTCACCAATTGGGAATTTTTTTACCCAATAGTCCAAGAAATTGGTATTAAAGAATTGAATTACGACCGTTTTTCCGGTTTTATCGGCACATGTTATACGCGTTGGGCGACGACGGCGCCCAAATGTTTGTCCGGCTTTAACAGATTTAACCTGAACCATAATTGTAATGACTTCCCCGGGTGTTGCGGTTGCCACAGAATCAATAATTCCGCGGTCTTTGACATAGTTCGGCACATGCAACATAAAATCCAATATACGCCGCCCGCCCAATAAATCAGCAAAACGCGCCGCCAAGACCGGCCCAACCCCGCGAATAAATTGCAGGTCCGTATTTAAGAAATCAAATAATTCTTTCTTCATATATATAAAAATACTAAAAATACGGCATATATGGCAAGGAAAAAGAAATCGCCCCGTTTGGGGCGATGTTTATTTAGAATTAAATTTTGTATTTTGGGTTGCCAATAACCCGATTTTTATTTTTTCTAAATCAGCCATTATTTTTTCGGCATCTTGGGGGTCCATCGCATTTCGCGCATATAACTGAAGTTCCGAAACATTTTGTTGCATAATCTGTTTAATCGGGTTTGTAAATGGTTTGCCACGCGATTTATGGTTAACATCTTGGTATAATTGAATCAGTTGCTTTTTATCTTCATCTATTTGCCTATCCGTCAAATGATGATATCGCGCCGATGCGAAATCATAATCTTTAGTATCAGTATAAAAGCGCAATTCTTGCACAATTGGAACACCGAATGCTTTGTAAGCCAATTCTGATATATAGTGCACAATTTTGCAGTCACCAAACGTATATATTGTTGTAAAACGGTTATTATTCATAAAGTTGGTTAATTCCCATTTTTCTTCTTTTGATGTGGGGTTTTTAGACGGTTGGCCGTCGGGATACGACACCACCACCGGATTTTTTTCTAGCGCGGCATACATTGTTATTAATTCATTTTTATATATCATTTAATTACCTTTTTTCTTTGAACGCGCTGTATTGTAGATGTTTTTTTTAGTATTTCAAATAAAAAACTTGAAAATACGATATTTTCGTGTTAAACTGCCCTGTGCACATGGCGGACGTAGCTCAGCTGGTTAGAGCGTCGGTTTGTGGTACCGAATGTCGCCGGTTCGAATCCGGTCATCCGCCCCAGAATTTGAAAATACCCCATTTGGGGTATTTTTAATTCTCTAGGCAGGTCGGATGAGAACCGCAGGTTCGACACGATAGTTGACGAGAACAAGCTAAGCGCAGTTCGAGTCTTACGAGTGGAAGGGCCCCGACACGAAGTGTTGGGATGTGCAATCCGGTCATCCGCCCCAGAATTCAAAAATGCCCGTTTGGGCATTTTTATTTATTCGGTTAATTTATATGATGTTTCTATCAAATTTTGAATATTTTTTAATGGTAATGTTCCATCCAATAATGCTGTGACCCAATGATTTTTATTCATATGATATGCCGGGGAAACACCACGTACACCGCGAAAAAAATCTGCATCATTTGTTTTTACATTTATAATATCAATATCGCCATCGCCCGACAGGCCCAAAACACTGCGTGGAACATTACCCAATAATACGAACCATTTATTGTTATTTTTGTGTCGAAATATGCAATATGTTGGATAACGCCTCCACAGATATTCTGGGGAAGCGTTATACTTTTTATCTATGAATTTTATGATTTCCTGTTTCATTGCATTTGTTCATCGGCCCAGGTTTTCAATTCAGTGGCAGAAACATCTATTGGGAAACGTTTACCGGTCAAGACCTTTGCATTTGGTGCCAATGCCTGCAGATTTGCGCCATAATCACCGATATCACTGCTACCTGATGTGACGAACGGTATAACTGTTTTGCCGGCAAAATCATAACTTTCAATAAAAGTATCCATAATAGATGGTTCACGACCCCACCAAATTGGCGAACCAACAAATACAATGTTATATTGTGATATGTTGTCTATTTTTGATGCGATTGCAGGTCTGGAACTTCTGTCACCCATTTCAACTGATGAACGGCTTTTATCATTATGCCAATTCAAATCTTCGCTTGTATATGGTTGTTCTGGAACGATTTCAAATAAATCGGCCCCTATTGCCGTCGCAAGCGTTGAAGCCACAGATTTTGTATTGCCGGTGGCACTGAAATACGCGACTAAAATTTTGTTATCATTTGGCGCATCGTTTGACACGGCGACACGTGGGCGCAGCACAAAAAAGATTCCAACGATCACTATGATTATTGCCAAAACGTATAATGCTTGTTTCATATTTTTCTCCTTTGTTATTTTTTATCTAAATCTACCAATTTATACTTTCGGGACCCAACACCGATTTTTTCGGCCATCTCTAATGTGTGCAGGCCGTTACGATCAGCGATACGTTCCATCAGTTTTTTATTGCCATCGGCATTGGACACCATATCTATACCGGCCTGATCAACGGCAACTGGGTCGCGTGATACCAATATACCAATATCGTGGATATCTGGTTCGGCCGGATTCGCATTGCAATCACAATCAATACTGATGCGATTTAACACATTGATATAAACCATATTGTCACGGCCAACATAATCTGTAACCGCCTTGGCGGCATCCGCCATGGCTTCCAAAAATGCATCTTGTTCGCCCCCCCATGGATTATCTTTGGATGTGCCCCCACTGTGAATCCATGCCTTGCCCATAGATGATGCAAAACCAATAGAAATATTCTTTAACGCGCCACCAAATCCGGCCATTTGATGCCCCTTGAAATGCGACAAAACGACATATGATGGGTAATTTGCAAAATGCGTTCCGACATAGTTTTCGGTCAACCGGTTTCCACCTTTGACAGGCAACGTCATACTGCCCTCTTCGTCCATAATATCAACAGGTGCGACATCTAAAAATCCACGTTCTTTGATTGCCGCCCAATGCGATTTACTGTCACTGCGATTTCCGCCGTATGCAGTATTACATTCAACAATTGTCCCATCTAATTCATTTATCAAATCCTTGATAAGTGTCGGACGCAAATAGTTTGTCTTGGCGGATTCACCGGTACTCATTTTTACACCGACTTTCCCAGCAGGTTTCCAATTTAATGCATGATATGCACGAACCAATCCTTCTGGCGAAATATCACGTGTAAAATATACGACCGGTACATCATTTGAAGCGGTCGCGTAGTGTAACCCAACCCCCGTTGTAATTACGGCAGCGGCCCCCAATGCTGCAATAGTCGATTTTTTCATACTGTATCCTTTTTTTATTTTAAATTTGTTTTAAAGAATTGTTCCAGTTTATCAAATGGTATCTTTTCCATATTGTCGTATAAATCAACATGGTTTGCACCCGGAATAATCATTAACTCTTTGTTATCGCCAGTAAGTTTGGCAAACGCACCTTCGCTAAAATAACGACTGTGGGCCTTTTCACCGTGTATCAGTAATACAGGAGTGCGAATTTCATGTGCATATTGTAACAACGGCATGTTGATAAACGACAAAGAACTTGTTTTATTCCATCCACCATTTGAATTCAATGAACGTTTATGATATCCACGTGGCGTTTTATAATACGCATAATAATCTTTAACAAATTGTGGTGCATTATCTGGCAATGGA
Source organism: Alphaproteobacteria bacterium (assembly GCA_016285415.1). Taxonomy (GTDB): domain Bacteria; phylum Pseudomonadota; class Alphaproteobacteria; order Rs-D84; family Rs-D84; genus Enterousia. The sequence goes on from JAEEQU010000028.1 coordinate 10,491, forward strand.
TCAACCACACCACCAGCCAAATCATACCTGCCGTTTTTATAGTCAATCGTGCGTTGTTCGTTCAGTGCTTTTTTATTTGCAAAACGCGCATCTGCATTATCATCAACATCATCATAACCCTTGGCAGAAATACGCGTCATATCATACATGGTTGATGCGACTGTTGCCTTGATACGTGTATCCATTGCCGCAGCATTTATTGCCATACCACCCCAACCACAGATACCAATAATACCAATCTTTTCTGGATCTACATCATTGCGATTTGCCAGATAATCAACGGCCGCCGAAAAATCTTCGGTGTTTATATCGGGTGATGCCACATAACGAACATTTCCACCACTTTCACCAGTAAATGATGGGTCAAATGCCAATGTTATAAATCCACGTGATGCCATTTCTTGGGCATACAGACCAGACGATTGTTCTTTAACCGCGCCAAATGGACCGGACACCGCAATCGCAGGCATCTTGTCGGCGGTTTTCTTTTTCGGCATATATAAATCACCAGTAAGTTCTATTCCGTACCTATTATGAAAATGTACTTTTTGTGTGATAACTTCGGGATTCTTGGGAAAAACATTATCCCATTTATTGCCCAGAAACATAAAGTATCCGGCGATTCCAAGTGCAATGATTGCTAATATAATTGTCCATTTCATTTTTGACTCCTTTCGCTTTGCAAACATACAAATTATACGATTTTTTTGCAAGTGAATTATCGAATATTTTTTCTTCCGAATTATTTCTGAACTTATCTGAACGAACTGTATTTTTGGTATTCCAACAATTTAAAAATGCCCTTTGGGGCATTTTTACTATTTCTTGAATTTGTCAAAAAAACATCTATAATTCCCACGAATAAAAGAAAAAAGGACACAATATGGAACATCTTATTAGTATGTATGCCGCATTACAAAAATACAAAGTCACGGTGTCATATCCAGATGGACAAATGCACGCCAACGATTTTAATTACGGTCATGGATATGATCAAGATTTCGTAACCCTTTATACATTTGGCCCATACCAACTTGAACACACAGATGTCGCACGCAAGCAACAGTTTCTTAAAGGCTATAAAGAAAAATTAGTATTCACAAAACCTGGTACAACACTTAGTATTCCGGTTATTGTGAACAACCGCTTGGTTGGTCTTGATAAAGATTATGTCGCGTTATCCAAGGCAATACGTGCCAAATCAGAAGGGAAAAAGTTTGAAAATCCATTTGAAAAAACAATCAATGACAGCATATATGAACTTCAATTTTATTTAACAGAATTAAGTGGCACACACGATAAAACAATGCCATATGGCGAAATACAAAAAACAATATCACAATTGGATGAAATGAAGAAACGTCTATTGCTAACGCAGAATATAAATTATTCGGACCAAAAATAAAACGACAAAGGATTTATAATGTTTGATAAATTTATTAGAAAATTTTTGGGTCGTAATAATAATTCCGTTGTCACCCAGGAATACGATCTGCCATCCAACCAGACCTCAGAATATAATTTGACCGACAGTGACTATTTGACCCTGCGCCCCGGTGAACAAATGCCTTTACTGGGCGGCGTTCCAACAGACACATACTTGAAAATGCGTT
>JAEEQU010000101.1 GCA_016285415.1 Alphaproteobacteria bacterium
ACAATTAATATCGCACCAATTAACCAAATCAAGAACACTTCGGTACTGGTGGAATAAATACGATACATACTTGTATCAAATGTCGCAATTTGCCCTGATTTTGTTGGAACGTCAACCGAAATCATACGCGGTTCACGGTCAACATATACCTTGGCCGTACGATTAAGGCGCCGTGATAATTCGCCGGCAAGTTGTCCGCTTTCACGTGAATGATTGTCGGTTCTTTTTGGACGTTTTAATGTGGAATCCAAGGATACTTCTATTCCAACATCATTCGCCATGGTCTGTGCAGCGTCCATATTCCCAGAATCCATAAAATTCATAATTGTGGCAATTTCACCCGCCAATGATCGTGTCATCGTCGCATGGACACGCGCCCAATGGTTACCGAAAAACACATTTGCCATAATAAATTGTGCGATAATCAATGGCACCAATATCAATAGAATTGTTTGCCAGAAAAAATGCCGTGGAATCAATTTCATAATATGTGTCCTTTGGTTAATCTGTACATACCATTTTATATCCATGACCACGTATAGTCACGATATCTATGTTGGATAATACATCATTTAATTTATTGCGCAAGCGTTTTGCAACCATCGGTGGCGCAGAAACTATATTCCCAACTGGATATGTTAGGTTGGTCAGTAATTTTTTCTCTTCACCAGATAGCGCCAACATCATTGTGTCGCCGTTTGCGGTTTTAATAAAGAATTCGTCATCTGTCATAAATAGGTTTTTGGGCATCTTGGGTACGGGTGCCGGTTCACGATGCATGATGTTATTTAATCGCAGGACAAGTTCCTGTAATTGAAACGGTTTGGCAAGATAATCATCCGCCCCACCCATAAGGCCGTCAATAGTATTTTCTGCGCCGCCCATTGCGGTTAAGATTATTGTTGGTGTTGTATTTCCAGATGCGCGCAGATTTTTAAGGAACGTTAATCCGTCCGTACCGACCATCATTCTGTCTAATACGATTGCATCAACGGTTACACGCATCAGAATTTCGCCTGCAACGGCGGCGCTTTCCGCCGTCAGTACATCAAAACCTGCGTTGCGTAAACCCCGTGCCAACGGTGTCCGTAATGCATTATCATCATCAACAACAAGAATAGTCTTATTTGCCAACACCATGCCCCTTTTGTATAATAAGGTTTGGTTTATTTTAGCAATATTTTATATAAATTTCAAGTTGGCAACAAAAACGCTTATTTGCGCAGCGGTTCAACCGCATATTCACCCGGTTGAATGGTTTGAATCAAATTGTCATTTTCATCAACAGCTGCGCGGAAGTGCATTCCACCTGTGGTGAATTCTGTTTTAAACAGTGCATAACCTGTGCCACCACCTGCGGTTGGACCCTGGGTTCCAAGCGAATAATATCCGCCCAAAATACCATAATCCAAATCAATATAATCAAGGTTCACAAGCAGTGAAACATTGCTGAATCCATCACTGGTTAAATTGCATGTAAATTCGCGGTTTGATAATGTCGCCGCCGAATTATTTGGTATAACAATGTCCATAATTGTTGGTTCACAGACACGGCTGATACCATTGACCAACATATCATATGTCATATTTACGGTTGCACGTGACAGACCAGTTGAAACATTAACCTGGGAAATAGTTGCCTTTGGAATTTTTACAAGTGCATTTGCAATTCCCGAACGAACGGGGAAAGAAATCCCAGATTGTAAGCAATCACGTGAAAATGGGTCTGCTTCACATATATATATACGGGAATGGGCGTTCATCATGAACATATTAACCAAACTGTTGAATAAAAATGTGCGCGTTATTTGGTCGTTCAGACGTGTGCAACCAAAATTACGGCACACAACCATTGGTCGTTCGGCGAACATCACCCCCGGATTAAAGGAAAGTTCCGCTTCGCGTGCATTTATTATATTCTGGTCATAGTCAAGACTATCATCGCGTTGCATAAATTCTGTTTCTGGAACGAAATTCGGATCATCTGGGTATGCATAGTATGATTGAACCGGTGTTTCGGTATAAATAGTTTGAAAATTTTCAGATATGTATTGTGTTGCTGCACCTGCAACGTTCATGAAAAACAGCGTAAATAGCGCAAAAATAGTAGTTTTTTTCATTTTTATGCCCTTCCCTGATATATTTATGTTCTTATTCTAGAACATTATTGTTATTCGTGTCAAAGCAAAAATTTTTATTGAAATTTGGTATCGG
>JAEEQU010000102.1 GCA_016285415.1 Alphaproteobacteria bacterium
AATTGTTGCTTCTTTGTTCGGGGTGTTGTTTGCGGTCAGTGCAAATGCATCTGATGGCGGCGTTTACACCGAAACAGAAACATTCACAAATCATGTTCGTTACAACACGACGACTATTAACTATGCTGCACCAGTTGCACAACGCACAGTCGCTGCGCCATGCAATTCTTGCGCACAGCCGGTTCGTGTTAAAACCCATACCGAAGTAATTGATCATTACCAGGTATATCGTCCGGTCACGGTTTATGAACCAGCGGGGACATATTCTGAACGCCGCGTGGTTCGCAATAATTGCAACCGCTGCAACGGATAATTTTTTTCTCCTTGTTTGTTATGTTGTTGGGCATTCGGCTTCGGCCGAATGCTTTTTTTTAGTGGTTAGTGTAAGTGGTTAGTAATTTTAAAAAAAGATAATTTACTAACAACTAGCCACTAACAACTAACCACTTTTTCACTTTTTCGCTTTTAATTTTTTGGTTTCTATGGTAAAATGACTTGATAGAAGAGAGATGTATAATCCATTAAAGGTCTTGTGTGGTGTGCTATGCGTCGCGTTTTTAACGCCGGCGGTGGCCAATGTTGCCACAACGGCGGGGTCAAATTTGACCGCGTTTAATGGTACGGGCGCGACAAATAACAATCAATGGAATAATATGATGAATTCCCGCGCAAGTTCTGGGCCGGTGGTCGCCAAGGCCGATTTCGGTAATTGCGAGGCCGTAATTTTGCGCTGTGTAAACCCGAAATGTTCGTCGGGATGTAATGATGCATCCGTTGCGCGTCCAATTGTTGCAGGGTGCGTGAATTCTAATGCCGGGTGCAAAAAGCATGGTGATGCATTGATAGATTCACTGACCGGTCAGGTTATCGCACGTTCCAATGCCAAGGCCCAAGAACAACAAAATGCGGTTGCAATTGCTCAGGCACAAGCGCAGGCACAAGCCGCCGCGGCATCTGCGGCCGCCGAACAAAGTAATGCGCAAATGCAACAGATGCAGTCGCAAATGGCCGCAATGCAACAGCAGATGGCGGAATCTATGGCGGCAATGCAGGAACAAATGGCGGCACAGAACGAGGCGCAATCTGCACAAATTCAAAGCGCACTGGAAGAAAGTCGCAGCAAGAACGCATACGAAGGCGAAGGTTTTTCATCGGCGGGATTGGAAAGTATGGGTTTGGAAGATATGGGGATTGTTGAACAGGTCGCGGCGAAAAACGGTATGAATCCTGATATTTTGGTACGTGAACAAATCGGGGGCCAGGTTGAAACTGCGGTGGAAGACGCGGTAACCGCGTTAAAATCATTAAAGGCAACATTGGATAGTGTTTTGGAATACGCGGGGTGTGATTCTTCGGCCACTAATTGTACTGGGCCAAAGCGCGTGAAAAAGTTTAAAGATTTGGCAAATGGATTCTTTGAACCATATGAAAACGTGGTTGAAAATATGTATGATGCGTTGTTATTGGCGATGTCTGTGGGTATTGATGTGAACGATGTTATTATGTTGCTGTCTAATTCATGTAATATGTGGGGAAAATATCTGTGTGATACGTGTTCGGGGAAAAATACGCAAACGCCGGCGGATATAGAAAGAAACGGTGCGTGTGAATGTTATGATGGAAATAACTGTTATTATCGTGTGGTGACAAAAGAGGGTAAGGTCGCCAAGAATCAGCCGCATTGCCGTTTGGTTGGGATATTGAACGATAATGATACAATTCAACGTGAATGGATTGATGCAAATTCGGGTATGACTGGCGCGACCCAGGTTGCATGTGCATCAGATATTGTTATGAATGTATCATTGTTCCGGGGTATGAAGAAATCTGCTACGTTGGATATTGAAACACTGCGTAATTTGGTTAACCAAGATGCGTATCCATCATGCAGAACACCAAGAAATGGCGCCCCCATTGATTTTAAAGAAGATTGTGGCGCAAAATTCTGTATGGTAAATGACAATGATGCGGAACTGTTAAAGAAATTGGAAAATGCCGCTAATACCAAAAAATTGGGTAAAAAGAGAACATATTGTTTCCCTACGGAACAACAGATGACAGCGGGCTTAGCACAGATAGAAACAGAGCTTATAGAAAAATCGGTGTGTGAGGGGTATCGTGATGAAGAAACCTGCACAGGTAGAGATGCAGAC
>JAEEQU010000103.1 GCA_016285415.1 Alphaproteobacteria bacterium
TTTGTTGCTTTTTGTATATTTTCAACGCCGCACCCAAAGGAGTTGTTTTATGCAAGAACAAGAAGTCAAAGAGAATCTTTTTAAGGCCCTAAAAGATTTTTTAGATTGTGATGGCATTATGGTTCATGAAGCGCAATTCTATCCATCTATACCGTTCAACTATCGTGTGACAAAAGAGAATGTCGCGGACATATTCAATGTGACGTTTTATCATGGGCATACCATTGAGTTGGATTTAAACTATTTCCCGGATGATTTAGTCAAAGGTTTAATTGATGCCTGTAGCAAGAAAGCCGAATTGTATGAAAAGCATGAACGTGCAATTATGCAACAAAAACGTTGTGCCAATCTGGGAGTATCTAATTTGATATTGCCTTTTGGAACCACATGTGAAGAAACACAATGTTCTTTGCGTGATAAATGTGATATGTATAAACAAGTTTTGCAATATCAGAAACAAATAGCGAACCAAAAATAATTTTAATGCCAAAACCAAATCGTGAATATGAGGCATAAAACAATTATTAAAAATATGGAAAGGAAGGAAAAATGAAACTACGTGATTTAAGTGGAATAAATTTGCGCGGGAAATATGTATTGCTGCGCGACGATTTTAATGTACAAATTGTTGATGGAAAAATTACCGAAGGATTTCGCATTGAACGCAGTATGCCAACTATAGATTTCTTGCGTAATGCGGGTGCGCGGGTTGCAATAGTATCGCACTTGGGGCGACCAAAGGGCGTGCGCGATATGAAATATAGTTTGCGCGGGGTTGCGGAATATATGAAATTGCCGTTGATTGAAGATTGTCTGGATAAATCGTTTTTGGCGAATATGAAGGACGGTGATGTCGTGTTGTTGGAAAATGTTCGTTTCTATCCTGGTGAAGAAACCAATGATAAAGAATTTGCGCGCACATTGGCGGATGGGTTTGATTTGTTCGTAAATGATGCGTTCGCGGTGTCGCATCGCGCACACGCCAGTACGGTTGGTGTTACGGAATTTCTGCCGTCATATGCAGGAATGTTGTTAAACAGTGAAATTGAAAATATCACGCGGGTTATGGAAAATCCAAAACACCCGGTTTTATCCATTGTTGCCGGTTCCAAGGTTTCAACCAAAATTGGTGTGTTGCGTGCATTGATAAAATTGTCGGATACAGTAATTGTTGGTGGGGCATTGGGAACGACATTTAATTATGCGATGGGTGCGCCTGTTGGTAATTCATTGTATGAACCCGACCAGAAAGAAAATGCACTTTCTATTATGGAATATGCACGCGAAAATAATTGTCGGTTTTTGATTCCGCTGGACAAAGGTGTTGGTCCAGAATTTAAAATTGATGCGCCACGCACCGATAAAGATATAAACGATATTTTGCCAGACGATGTTATCATTGACGGTGGGCCAAAGACCGCGGCACGCGATGTTGATGAAATAGGGCGTGCGGCAACGGTTATTTGGAACGGAACCGTTGGTATGGCGGAATGGATGCCGACATGGTCGCATGGTTCGTTTGCAATTGCGCGCGCAATCGCCGAAAATACGCGTAATGGAAAACTGCATAGTATTGTTGGTGGTGGCGATACGGTCGCGGCATTGGATGCGTGTGGTGTGATGGATGATATAACCTATGTTTCCACCGGCGGTGGCGCATTTTTAGAGTTCATAGAAGGTCGCGAATTGCCTGGAATTAAAGTACTTGAAGCATAAATTTTGGCTTGCGTTTGACGTTTATACAAATTATAATTTTGTGAATTCAAAACAAAGGAAGTGTAAATGACAAAAGCAAAAAGGACAAAAACATTGAAAAGACCAGATGCGGTCAAAGTTAAACAAATTGCGGCAACAAATGTTGATCCGATAACTTTGGCCTCGCATGCGGCGCGTACATGTTATGCCGCGGATGTGCCAGAATTAGGTGAAATCATAGACGTTGAAAATCGTTTGTTTAGAACAGGTCATCATTCAACACTGGAACACAACTATTACACATTTAACATAGATGGAATTCCGGTTTCCAGTATGGTGTTCGGTTTGCATTTAACTGCGCCGTTTTATAATACTGATCAACGGTCTGGCCGTTTTTCAAAAATGTATGA
>JAEEQU010000029.1 GCA_016285415.1 Alphaproteobacteria bacterium
ACGATATGTTGGAAAGTGTTGATGGTTCTATGCGCCTTCCACGTGTGTGGGAAAGCAATTTGTCATTTGGCGCAAATACGCGCAGTGCACTGTATATGGGCGATGTGTTGGGTGATTTACGTGTTCGTGATAATAACGAAAACACAATGAATATTGGTGATATGTCGTTCGCGTTGTCGCGTTCGGCGCGTGCATATAACGATAATATGGGCGGTTTGGATAATATGCGTGTTGGGTATTCATTGGGTAATTGGAAAATGTCCGCAGATTACCAGCGATATTTAACAGATAACGAATCGCGGTTTACAGGGCTTGCCAATCCGATATTGTCGTTGGCATCAAATGCAACAACAACCGGTGTTGATTATAAACATGGTTCATGGACATTTGGTGCGCGCGCATTTTCGGGTGCGATAACTGACGAAGGGTTACTGGAAAATGATCCGACGATTTCATCGGTCATTGAACCAATGCGGTTGGGAACTATTGCCGGTGCGCAATCAGAATTTGGTTGGAACGGCGAAAATTTAGGATTCAAAACGGCAATTGGTTCGGCGCACGAAAATAACACAATATTGGGTGCGTATGCAACAGGTTTGCTGGGTATCGGGGATGCGGATACAAAATACATAGATGTTGATGCATCGTGGAAATTTGGTGATATGTTGAAACTGCGTGCGCGTGCAACATTTGCCCAAACCACACCGAACATGGCGGCAAATGCAATTATTGATATGACGGAATTAAATTCAAATGCGTTTGCGTTGGGTGCAGATATCGGTAATATCAATTTAGGTATATCGTTGCCATTGGCGGTTACCAAGGGTGGTATCAAATATGATTATGCGAATTACGCGATTGTTGATGCGACCAGTGGTGGATATGATTTGGAAATTACCGATTATGGAACAAAGCATATTGATTTGGCACCGTCATCGCGCGAAGTTCGTTTGGATGCAACATATCGTCATAGTTTCGGACCGTTTACCGATGGCGCAATTGGATTTATATATCGTATAAATCCGAATAACATCAAAGAATTTGGCAATGAATCCATATTCATGATGAAGATGTCGCATTCAATTGGAATTTAATATCCTTGACTTGCAATTATTTCTATGTAAACATTGGGTCTGTTTGTTTAACAGGGGTGTTATTATGGGATTAACGAAGTATTTTTTATCTAAAACGGGTTTGTTCCCAAGATGGGAACCGCATGCCGAAGATGTTTTAAACGCGGCCAATTTGGTTTTTGAAATAAAAAATTTGCATAATAGCCATGGCAGATGGTTTTACTATGTTATTCCAGAAAGTTCTGATCCACGGCTTTTGGTGAAAATAACACGTTTGTTTCGTGCAAACGGTGTAATATTGCGCCCACATAGAAGTAAAAATTATAAATCGCTGGTTTTGCGTGTGCCGGATCGTGAACAAAAGTTTATAAAAGATGTGATGACCGTTCGCCAAGACAGAACAAAATTCCAAGATATCTTGGCGAAATATACCAATGCACACGCACCAAAACCAAAAGAAAATTCAAAATAAAAATAGTAATAAAAAAACGCCCGAAGGCGTTTTTTTATTTTTATGACAATTTGTGAATTACCAAACCACTGCGCAGTTTTGGTTCAAACCATGTTGTCTTGGGTGGCATAATGTTGCCAGTGTCCGCAATGTCAATAATTTGACGCATTGTAACCGGATACAGTGCAAATGCCGCGACCATTTCACCACTATCTACGCGTTTCTGTAATTCACCAAGTCCGCGAATACCGCCGACAAAGTCAATGCGTTTGCTGGTACGCAAATCGCCCAGATTCAATATTTTATCAAATACCAAATTGGACAGAACCGTAACATCCAAAACACCAATTGGGTCGTTGTCATTGTATGTGCCGGCCTTGGCGGTCAATGAATACCATTTACCACCCAAATACATGCCAAAGTTATGCAATTTGGTTGGTTTGTAAATTTCGGTGCCCATTTCCACAACATCAAAAGATTCAGATAATTTCGCCAAGAATTCTTCTGGGGTCAGACCGTTCAAATCTTTGACAACGCGGTTATAATCAATAACTTTCAATTGGCTTTCTGGGAAAATCACAGCAAGGAAATAATTGTATTCTTCGTTTCCGGTGTGATTTGGATTTTGTTCACGTTTTTCGGCGCCAACGCGTGCCGCCGCCGCGGTGCGATGGTGTCCGTCGGCAACATACATTGCCGGAATATTTTTAAATATTTCAGTTATACGTGCGTTGATTGCATCATCACGGATCGCCCAGAATTTATGACCGAAACCATCGGCGGCCACAAAGTCATATTCGGGTGCATTATTCTTTACAAAATTTTCAACGATTTCATTCATTTCGGCAACGTCTGGATATGCAAAGAACACTGGTTCAATGTTCGCGTTTTGGATGCGGACGTGAATCATACGATCGTCTTCTTTATCTTTACGTGTCAATTCGTGTTTTTTAATTTTGCCGGTCATATAATCGTCAACATTTGCCGCCGCGACCAAACCATATTGTGTACGGCCGTCCATTGTTTGCGCATAAATATAATACATTTCTTTATCGTCTTGGACCAACCAACCGCGGTCTTGCCACAGTTTGAAATTTTCAACGGCTTTGTCATAAACTGGCTGGCTGTGTTCATCGGCAATCGGGTCAAAATCAATTTCTGGTTTGATGATATGCAGTAATGATTTTTCACCGGCCTCGGCTTTGGCCTCTACGGAATTCAGAACGTCATATGGACGCGATGCGACTTCGGCCGCGATTTCTTTTGGTGGACGAACCCCCGCAAATGGTTTTATTTTCATAACATCTCCTTCTGTTAAACCGCATGGATTATAAACCCATTTTTTCAAAAGGCAAATATTTATAAATCTATGGTGGCGGGCAAAATCGTTTCTTGTTGAACTGCGTCCAATGGGTGATATTGGAACGGAACCGTTACAAAGTTTATTTTGTTCATATCAATTCGGCGCAGGGTACGATTATACATCGTGTGATAGTAAATGACTTTGTTCGTTATGTCGGTTGCAATTGTCCATTGGGTTGCCGATGGCATATCAAATGTCGCGGTTCCTGTCTTGAATGCGGTGCCAAATGGAACATCCACATTATTTAGTAAATGAAATGATTGCATCGCGGTATCAAAGCCGGTATCTTGTTGTATCGCATAGTTCTTGAAAAATGCCATACGAACAAATCGCGATGGTGATGAAAAATCACCTGGCATGCCCATCAGGCCCGTTCCATGACTAAGCGACCGCAGTGGAATTGGTCCGAATTTTACGGGATTTTCGGTCCCCGAACGGATGTTGATATAATTATTCAGATTTGTTAAATGCCACGGCAACCCCGGCGAATTTGCAATTACCCCCAATGGGTTTTCATAAAAATGTGGAATGCCGTTTACGATTTCCAAAACCACCTGGTGCCCATTTGGTTCGGTGATACGCCAATGAACCGTTGATGCCGTCGGGTCTATGTTAATTATGTTAATTTTATCAATTGCTTCTTTGACCTCTGCGATGGTGGAAAATTGTGACAGTATCCATGATACAACCTGAAAATCCGCAAGCGAATTTGATTTCATTGCCGGTGAATATGGTTGGTATTTGCCATAATCGGGAAAGTAGAATAGGGCGGCGGACAGACCTGCTTCGTTTGTGCCATCAACGACGAATTCGGGCTGTTGCATCCCCAAACCGACAAAACCATATTTCGCGGTGAACTTTGCACCACCGGTTTGACCGTTCGGTAATAATGATTGTGCGGTGTGTCCACGCGGAACAATGACATATATATTGTTCATTGTTGAACCCGACCAATCAACAGTGCGCGCAACAACCACCGAATTATCGCGGGCGGTCATCGTAATTCCGGTGCATGCATTTGCATTATTCATTATAACTGTGCAAACGGCAGATAAAGATATAATAGACAGAAATTTCATTTTTTGTTCCTTTGGTTTGGTTACTGAAAATTATATTTATTTGTCGGGCGCGCGACCATAGGAACGAATTTTTATCGTAACGCATTTTTTAATTGCAAAAGGCAATGGCGCGGTATATAATGCCGTCTGCCTTGGGGCATAGTTTAATGGTAGAACATCGGACTCTGACTCCGCTAGTATTGGTTCGAATCCAGTTGCCCCAACCAAGAAATTCAAACACCCGAATGGGTGTTTTAATTTTTGGTTTTGGGTCGGATGGTTGAATCATTTGCAACGAACGTTGCAAAAGGTTCGAAACCAAGTAGATTTGCGAAGCACCGCGCCCGCAAATCGTTACGGGTTGCGCGCAGTGTCGGCAAAGCCGACCGAGCGAATCCAGTTGCCCCAACCAAGATAGACAACCCCGCCGATAAAGGCGGGTTTTATTTTGTTTGGTAATAGTTTCATAGAGTTCGAAAGTTGGAAATAAAAAAGTGACGATTTACGCCACTTTCGAACTTACAACTAGGAACTCCGCTATTTATGTGAATTTTTATATTTGTTTACGTTTTCTATAATTTGGGTGTAATCTTTAGAAAAAGCTTCATCTGTCATTGGGTATTCATAAACAAATTTTGTAAGTTTTCCATTTTCATAAATTCTACATCCATATAAGAAACTGTAATTACTTCTAGCGATGGCATCAATTTTTGCTTCTATCCGTTTTTGATTAAATTTATATTCATCAGAAGGCACAAAGCGTAAAATATACCCTTTAGTGTTGTGGTCAACACACTGTAATCTCTTATATGTTATATAATTATTTAAAATAGCAACCAAGCTCAATAGCACACAAACACAAGCACAAAGTTTAATTATATTTTTCATATCAAAATTTCCTTTTTATTACACTATAACTATATTTCAATATGCGTTATATTTCAATATTTAAATATTTTTTTGCTTCATCAATATCTCGTCCAATCTCCGCCAATTCTGTTTGCGAATTGCACAGATTGCCCAACCAAAAATTCAAACGCTAAAAATTTGATTTTAGAAAATCGCGATAAATTGGTATTTCCAAACTGGTTATGGTATAATGGCATACAGGAAATAGATAATGATAGAAGATAAATATATAGATTTTTTTATCGGCGGAAATATCAACGAACCTGTGGCTATAGAAATTCCATTTAGAACAAAGCAGATTGGTGCGTTAAAGCCGTTTCTGGAAAAATATGGGTTGGATATTGATACAGATGGTATGCATCCAGAAAAAATATCGTTAAATTTAGACGCTGATAAAGAAGGGTGGTATTCGCTGATAACACCGGCAATGAATCCACAAGATTTAAAAAATATATATAAATTATTGTATTCTTTGGTGGAAAATTTTCAGAAAAATAATTCGGAACCATGTGAGATATTGTACCCACATGTTTTAGATTTGAAAAATTTGGTAACACAACGTGATTTACAGACAAATGATACCGATTTTATAGAACAATTATTGAATGACGCTGAACATTCTGATGACATAATGGTGTTGGATGATGTGCGCGACATAGGTAAATTTTATCATTTTGATGATTCAAGTTTATTTAGTGGTTCTACGATGCCAGAACCTTATACCGTTGCCACAAATGATTATGAACGATATTTACGATACGCATCTACAAAAATGGATCAGGCCATAAGTTATGCAAGTTTATCAAGAACAAAAGATTATAACGGATTCAGAAGTGTACTGCCGAATGGCCAGCCCGTTGGTTTTTTACATCAATACAAGAATCGTGAAGATAATCAATTAATATTTGGTGGTGCCGGTATAGAAAATGGTTACGAAACGGTTGGTAAAGACACATATATGCCAGAAACCATGGTGAACAGGTTTAATAATCCACTTGTTGCCACGTATGTATTGTGGAAAAAACCAGGCGATACAAGAATATATATGTTTAAAATTCAAGAAAATGATGCAAGATGGCAAAAGTTTATGGATTATTACAAAACAAGTTTTTATGAGTCGCATCCCATAAAACGTGCAAAAATAAATGCATGGATTAAAGATGGCGAACCCCATGAAACCTATGTTCCGTTACGTGATAAAAGTTTATCGCTTCACGATTTTGCGGATTCTGTGCAGAAAAAATTTACTGATGAATATGAACGTGAAAAACAAGAAAAACAGAATGAAGTCCAAGAAAAAGAATCTTGCATAAGAAAATATGAACAACTGCACAAAACTTATGATGCCATTGCAAAAAAAATACAGGAAATAAAAAATAAGATACCGTCGTTATCTTGCCGTAATATTGCATGTTATGAAAAATATAACAATGATGTTTTGAATATTGTTGCGCAGTATGAAGATATTATTTCGGAATTAGAGGATATTTATATGCAAATGGATAATATCGCACCATTATTGCAAGATACTAAATATGGAAAATATACAGATTCCGCAAAAGAAAATATCAAAAATTTAGAAAACGATATTCAATCCAAAGGTATAAATATCTGTCGGCAACGGATTAAAGAAACAGAATCTTTGTTACAACAACATTTGAAAGATATGACGGAATACCCCCAATTGATAAACAGCGAATCTGATATGGATATTCGGTGTAAAAATATAATTGCTGATAATATACTGGATAAAGCAAAACAGCAAATGGATCAAAAACAGGCACATGTTCTATCAAAGGCCATTATAAATCTGTATGGCATTTTATCTGAAACAGAAAAAAAGCAAATGTTGCAGAAATTTGAACAGATTAGGAATAACAGCCCAACAATTTTGTTAAAGTATGTGGTGGAAAATGCGAAAAAACAAAATTGTTCAGATATTGCAAGTATGTTTAAACCAAAATTTTTTGATAAAATTAGCAAAATATTAAAATTTAAGACGCACAAAAAAGACGATGTAGAAAATACGAATACAACAATGGTTGTTAACCGACAAAGTGTCCACAGTTTCAACATATAACATAATCATAATTTTTCTTTGCATAGTTTGGAAAAAAGTCCTATATTAAAACTGTTGAACTACAACAGGGGGTATTTCATGTATAAATACAGCAAATTTCGTCAGATTTGTGCAACGATTGCGGGGCTGTTTGGTAAAACGCGTGCGGCGCGCCGTTTGCATCGCGACCAGGTAAGATATCGTGGGTTAATATCTACGGTTGGGCAAACGAAAATACCACGCAAAAAATATCCAGAAAAAATTCCTGTGGCATTTTGTTTTGATGCACGTGGTGCCAAAATGGCGGCGGTAACAATAAAATCTTTGTTGGTGGCATCCGATGGGCGTTGTGATTATGATATATACTGTGTTATTGCGCCGGATGTTGATAAATCATTGTGCGATATGATTCGTGGGGTGGTCAAAGAATTTAAATCGGCGGTTCATTTTGTCCCAGGTAATCATGATTTTGATAAATCTAATCGCAGAAATTGGCCGGTCGCGATGTGGTATCGGTTAATGTTGCCGAAATTGTTGCCAGATGTTTCAAGAATTATTTATGCTGATATGGATATTTTGTTCTTTGGTGATTTAATAGATATTTATGAATACGATTTGGGTAAAAATGTAATCGCGGCGGTACCAACACGGACCGACAAATATATAAATTCGGGTTTCTTGTTGATGGATTTGGATAAAATCCGCAAAGAAAATTTTTATGACAAATGGATTAAGGTTTCACAAAAAGAAGATTACAAAAATCCAGACCAAGATGTTTTGAATTATACATTAAAAGGACGGATTTCGTTCCTGCCGTTGCGGTATAATTTTCAACTGTCGCATGGTTCCCGCATATTCAAAATATATCCGCCGGTGCAATTGGATGAATTGAAACACAATTTGGTTGTATTGCATTATTCGGACTATATGAAACCGTGGGCGGAACGTGGACGCCGGCCGGTCTATTCAGAATTTTGGTGGGATGTTGCACGGCCAATGGGGCTGTTTGAAGAGTAGGGTGGTGCATAATGCGTCATTTGATTTCTAATATTATCAGTTGTTTTATTTGGCGAAAATCACTGCGTGATAAAGTGCGCACGATGATACGTTATCCACAGGTCTGGGAATATGTTGAATATGTGCGTTGGTTCGCGCGCAATATGAAACAGTGCAGAATTAAAACAAGGGTTGGTTATGGATGCAAAAACTTTGTTGTTATTTTGAACGACAAACATGTTTTTAAATTTCCATTGTTACACGATGGACGTGATATTGCGTATCGTGAACAACGGATTGTTGATACATTTCGTAAAATATCACCGATTAAAATTCCGTCTATGACAATAATACCGTACAAAGATATTGTTATCAGAAAGTATGAATTTGCATATGGTAAATTATTAAGCGATTTTGACCCGCGGATTGTCGCAATGCATCGCATGCATATTGCAAAGCAAATTGCCAAGATGTTATATGTGGTTGGCAAAAGTGATCCGGCCGAAATTCGCGATTTAAAATCCAGCCCAAAAGAAAAACCAGGGTATCTGTACGGTTGGTTTCAGGGCGATATTTGGCAGAATTTTATGCTGGATGAAAAAACATTTAATATAACATTCTTTATAGATTGGGAAGATACAGAATTTCAAAGTTTCATACCCGCATTGCATGTTGCGTCGCACAATTGGGATAAATTTGGATACAAATATTTAAGTATTGATATTATGGCAGAATATTCAAAATTATATTTCAATGGGCATAGAAAAAAATGATGAAAATATTGGCAAATATTTTGTGCGCGTTTGTCCCCAGTCGGCATGGTCGCCGTATGTTGCGCCTGCGATTTGGATATCCAATTCGTAAATGGATACGATTCGCAAAAAGTTTTAGCAGCAGCCGGCATACGCAAGTATCATGCACATGTGGATATCGTGGCATAAATTTTGTTGTAAATATTGATAATAAATATGTATTCAAATTTCCACTGCGGACAGATGGTGCGGAAATCGCGTTGCGTGAAAAACGTATAACGGATGCGTTGCGTCCAATATCACCTATTAAAATTCCCAAAATGGAATTGTTAGAATTTGATGGTATGACGGTTCGCAAATATGAATGTGTTAATGGAATTGGATTCCATGCCATGAACAGACAAATACAAAATGCGCATGCGGAAAAAATCGCAAAACAGTTGGCAAAATTTTTATATGTTGTTGGTATGGCAAATCCGCGGGAAATTTTAGATTTAAAAAATAATAAAAAAGATGCGCCGGCGATTATGCATGGGTGGAGTCAAAATGATTTGTGGGATAATTTTATTATGAATCCAAAAACTTTTGATGTTATCGCAATGATAGATTGGGAAGATGCCGGCTTTAATGATTTTTATAATTGCTTTACGGGTGGTACTGGCAATCATGTTGTTAAAAGTGCGTTACTGCGCGAATATTTAAAATTGTTTTTATCGGATGCGATTCGGAAATAAAATTAAAAGTTTGTTTAATAAATTTATTTTGATTGGGTAAAAAATCCTGTTCTAATTTTTTTGCATATAAATAATCTTAAAAAAAATCTTGTGAACATAACAGTTTCATTGAAGGTGAAAAATTTGCAAAAATTTTTAATATTCAAACTTGCAAATATTGTGTTTATGTAGTTAAGTAAATAGTATCAAATAGGAAAGGAGAAAAATATGCATAAACTTCATGGTGTTTTGTTAGGGGTATCAGTTTTACCGGCATTGCTGATTATGCCTGTGATGGCGGCCGCACCAGATACTGAAAATACAGTATTTGTGTTCGGTGATGTTACTTTTGATAATCAGCATGTTGCAAATGGTGAAGCGGCGTTTGGTGGACGCCGTATGGATAATTGGTCGGGGGGCAAATATCAAAATGATTTCCCAAGATATAAAATGCTTGGACGTTCCATGGCAATGTCTAACAGTGATGCATATATTGGACCTGTGGAATTAACAATGGGTGATCTGGGGGATGCGGCATTCGCGTTTAATTATCAGATAAATGAAGTTGATGTGAATTTGGCAGAAATGGCCGGGGTTACATGGAACCAAGATTATGATACGGTGTTTGATAATGTTGCAGATATTATAGGTGAAGGTAATGCCGGGTATACTGCGGGGCCGGTTTATGCAATGGCGATTCGCGATGATAGCAAAGAAGCCGGTTCGTTATCATTTAGCAATTCTACGGTAATGGTTGATGGTTCAACGATAGACGCAAATACAATATCGATTACAAATGGTTCCGCATTGACATTTGTGAAACAAGATCATAGCAAGTTGGGCGCATTTTTAGAAGGTGTAATAGATTCTGATGGTAACACAACATTGACCGCCGACACGATAACGGTGAATGCATCGCAATTTAATGTAAACAGCGGTGCCACATTAAATATTACTACAACCGATACAGAAACAGACACGACATTTAGTAATTTGTCTACTGACAAAGGTGCGTTGTCTGTTATAGATGGTTCTGCGCACATCGGTGGCGACACATTGGTGTTTAACAACAATACATCATCGTCACATGGTGCCGGTTTGTATTACAAAGAAACAACAACCGGTTTAGATTCATCGGTTGTATTGGATGCCGAGAATATAACATTTAGCAATAATACATCGAATTATTCGGCCAGCAGCGGTGGCGCCGTATTCAATTCTGGTGGTGATGTTTCGATTTTGGGTGATACCAACACATTTACAGGGAATCAAATTTTGGGAACAGATGTTGACGAGAAACTGTTTAAACGTGGTGGTGGTGCAATTGCAAACCAATCTTATGAAACAGAAGCGCCTTCGGACAAGCAACCATTGGATGCCACAATGGTTATCGGAACGGCAAATAGTGTGAACACCTTCACGGGCAACACTTCGTCTATGAATGGTGGTGCAATTATGAACCGTGCGGTTGATACCGATGGTAATGCCACTTTGACCATCAACGGCACAACAACGTTTAGTGGCAATACCGCGACATTAAATGGTGGTGCAATTTATAATATTCAACGTGACGGTAAAACCGCAACAGTTAATTTGAATAATGGGACATATACCTTTACCCAAAACACCGCAGATGGTAAAGGTGGTGCGATTTATAACGAAGGTGAATTGACATTAACCAATACTTCTCTTGCTGGGAACACGGCGACGGAACGCGGTGGTGCGGTGTTTAACTATGGGGAACTGACAATTGATGGCGGGGTATTTGCCAGCAACAGTACAACCAATGAATCATACCCATCACAGGGGGGGGCAATTTATAATGCAGGTGATGTCGATTACTTGGATAAATACGGTATATTAACTGTAAGTAATACAACTTTTGGTGATGCAAACGACATCACCAAAGGTAACATTGCGATGCAGGGTGGTGCAATTTCAAACGATAGTGGTAATGGCTATAATGCAGAATTGACATTGAACAATACAAATTTCTAGTATAACAAGGCACACAGTGCTGCCGACGGCGGAGACAGCGCAC
>JAEEQU010000030.1 GCA_016285415.1 Alphaproteobacteria bacterium
TATATGGAAAATCCAGACAAATATGCACCCGTAAAACAAAGTGGAAAAATCGTCTATACGGCGAAAATAGACGCATACACCGAAATCATAGATTGGAACAAACCCGCAATAGAAATTCATAATCTGGTGCGTGCATTGGGGGCCGGTCGCACAAAAATAAATGGTATAGATGTTAAAATACTGGCAACCAAAATGAATGGCGATAAATTGGAAATAGTCACAATTCAACCGGCGGGCAAAAAACCAATGGATTGGAAAAGTTTTGTAAATGGTCTGCGTGGTGCAGAAATAAAGTTTGGGGAATAATAAAATGACTAAAGAACGGGAATATGATACGTATTGTGCATATAAAGGTACGATGGTTGTAAAATCAGGATATAATCAGGGGGGGGCTTTTACTTATGTTGGTCAAGATTGGATAGGGGTAGTTATTAGTTCATTGGCTGCCTGTAAGTGCATTGATTGTGCGAATACGGATAATACTAAATGCCAAGAGTGTGATTGGCCAAAACAATTAGAACAAGAGTTTGCAAAACATCTAACGAATAGGTGTACGGGTTGTATGGCGCAGTATAAGAGAAATGGTTATTTGAG
Source organism: Alphaproteobacteria bacterium (assembly GCA_016285415.1). Taxonomy (GTDB): domain Bacteria; phylum Pseudomonadota; class Alphaproteobacteria; order Rs-D84; family Rs-D84; genus Enterousia. The sequence goes on from JAEEQU010000030.1 coordinate 595, forward strand.
ACAAAAATGACACGATACAAAGTTGTTTTAGAATATGATGGAACAGATTTAATTGGGTGGCAAGAGAATGCCCAAGGCCCGTCTGTGCAATCATTATTAAAAGACGCAATAGAAAAGTTTTGTGGCGCATGCCCAGATATTGTTGGCGCGGGTCGGACAGATGCCGGGGTGCATGCGGTTGGTATGGTTGCACATTTTGATTTAGAAAATTCCCCAGATGCAAATACAGTTATGCGTGCGGTTAATTTTTATCTTAATAATGCGCCAGTATCTGTATTGGGGTGTGAAATTGTTTCGGATGATTTTAATGCGCGTTTTTCATGTATTGCACGGCATTATAAATATGTTGTATTAAACCGTTCTGCAAAACCCGTATTAAACAAAAATCGTGTTTGGTGGGTGCCGAGAAAACTTGATATAGCCAAAATGCAAATCGCGGGCCAGCAGTTGATTGGAAAACATGATTTTACATCTTTTCGGGCAAGTCAATGTCAGGCAAAAAGTCCAATAAAAACTCTTGATTCATGCCGTATAGAACAAAATGGCGATAATGTAATATTTGAATTTTCTGCGCGTTCATTCCTGCATCATCAGGTTCGCAATATGGTTGGAACACTGGTTGAAATAGGATTGGGGACGGAATATGATATAAATGCGGTTTTGGATGCACGTGATCGCAGCGCCGCTGGTGCGACCGCACCTGCGTCAGGTCTATATTTTATTCGTGCTGATTATGCCACAGGCGATTAGTTGGTATTGAAATAAATTTCCCAGATTCATAAATTACCCCACCACCATATATAATCTTGTTGGTGCATTCTGATTCTGTTTTTATGTCAAAATATGACACAATATATTTAATTTCAGTATCATCACAAAGCATATTTATATTATTGCGAAGTGGCACAAAATTTTGAATATATGCAATGGAAAATTTTGGAAAAGAAACTTTGTATACACCGGATTCTTTGGCAAGACGATGATTTGTGGTTCCCTTGGCTTCGCCGTTTGATTGTTTCCATGTATCAAATGCGAAATAATTACTGCTGTCGCGTGATTTATTAAATTGTAATTGGCCATCTATGACTGCGCCGATTAATTTATGATTATTACTAATATAAAATACTGGGCGTGGGGTTAATATGGCGATAGTTATTCCAGTTAATATAAATATACCACCAAAAACAAAATTAAGATGTCGCGAAATTGCGTATTTAAATTTATCATAATTGGCGACGAATATAATGCACGATAGACCAATAATGATAAAAATAATGGATGTATTTGATATCGCGCCAATGTTTATTTCTGACATTGGAATATTTGCGATATGGTTTGCAATTCTATAAATGTAATCATAAAGATGCTGGGCAAAGGTAAGTGGATAATGAATTCCCATTAATGCCAGCAAAGTTCCAATAATTACAATAGGCATTATTATAAACGAGAATATTGGTAAAAAGATTAAATTTCCGATAATTCCGTATATTTGTAATGCGCCAAAATGAATCATGATAAATGGGCATGTAAAGATGCCGGCGATTAACGCCGTCAAAATGGTCGCGTAAATGTATTTTAAAATCTTGTTTGTTGGCAAACGTGGGTTAATTACGGTCCATAACCATAAAATTCCAAATATTGCGGCAAATGATAGTTGGAAACCTGCCTGCATAACAAAATATGGGTTTATTAGAAAAAGGATAAGAAAAGCAATACATGCGGTTCGCATAGATATGACATTGCGTCCAAATATAAATGCCAACATAACAAGAGTTGCCATCAAAAATGCACGTAATGTTGCAACACCACCACCAGATAATAGTACATACCCAATCAGACCAAACCACGCACAAATCATGGCAGGTATTCTTGCGGGAATTCGGCGAACTAATTTTGGACATAAACGGAATATAAAATAGAACATTATAAACAGCCAACCCATAATCAATGTCGTGTGATATCCACTGATAGACCAGATATGTGCCACGCCATTTGTTGCCCACACTTTGCGTTGTTCGGTCGGTATGGTGTTTTTATATCCCAAGACAAGTGAATCAGCGAGGAAAGAATTTGCCATATTTTTTATCTTGTTGCGAATATTGTATACAGCAGAATCAGCCGTATACATCGTTTTTATGTCATTAATATAACCAGTGGCAGAAAGGTTATCAAAATATGCCCAACGTGCGAAATCAAAACCGCCAGGAATATCAGCGGGTTTCGGTTCAAATAGTCCGCCAGTACCAGATATTACATCACCAATGTTGTATATGTTGTCGGTGGTTGTTGATACGCGAATTTTACCGTAATTTTCTGTGGTCAGGTATATTCGTAATTTTTCGTCTGTATAATCAAGGTTTGTTATTTTACCAGTGATTTCAACACCATGAACATCGTGCAATAGAAATGGGATATTTTTGATATGACTGTAAACCCCTGCGTATCCAAACCCAGTTAAAAAAGATGCGATTAGGCAAAGGGCAGGGCATTTCTTAATGCCGAAAAATGTCGCAATTCCAATTAGTAAACAAGATATGATTATCCATATACTTGGTTCTTGATTACATGAAAAATAAAGTCCAGCCCCAAAAGATATAAATATTGGTACCCAAAAGAATAGATTTTTTATCTGTGTTCTAAGGAATTCTTTCATGCGGTTGATTATAGTATTTTATTTTGTTGATTCGCAACTAGGAATTTTTGTAATATATCTTTACATAAGGAGAAAAACTTATGTCAAAATATATATTTGTTACAGGTGGGGTTGTTTCCAGTTTAGGCAAGGGCGTTTCGGCGGCATCGTTGGGCGCCCTTCTTCAATCCCGAGGTTATACCGTTCATGCACGTAAATTTGACCCATATCTAAATGTGGATCCGGGGACTATGTCGCCACTGCAACATGGCGAAGTATATGTTACAAATGATGGGTTTGAAACAGATTTGGACCTTGGGTATTACGAGCGTTTTTTGGGTGTAAAACTGTCCAAACACGATTCGGTTTCAGGTGGGCGCATTTATTGGGATGTTTTAAATGCAGAACGTCGTGGGGACTATTTGGGTGCAACTGTTCAGATGATTCCACATGTAACCAATAAAATCAAAGAATACATTGCGCAACCAACAAATACAGATTTTGTTATTTGTGAAATAGGTGGCACCGTTGGGGATATAGAAGGCAAAGTGTTCTTGGAATCTATACGTCAATTTGCGAATGATATTGGACGCAGAAATGTGCTGTTTGCACATTTAACATTGGCGCCATATTTGGAACAAAGTGGCGAATTAAAAACGAAACCAACCCAGATGTCTGTGCGCAGATTATTGGAAAATGGTATTCAGGCAGATATTTTGTTTGTACGTTCACCGCGTATGCTGATGCCTGATGAAAAGGCCAAGATAGGTATGTTCTGTAATTTGCCGGCAAAAAATGTTATTACCAGTTTGGATGTTGATAATATTTATAAGGTCCCATTGGTATATGATTCCCAGGGTGTTTTTGATATAATGGCGGAACATTTTGGGTTGCCAAACGCGGCCGGCGATATGTCAAAAATAAAAAAGATAGAGCATCATTTAAATGCGGATTTGCCGATATGCACAATCGGTATGGTTGGTAAATATTTTGATGTTGCAGATGCATATAAATCTTTGAACGAGGCGCTGTTCCATGCAAGTATTCAAAATAATGTGCGGTTAAAGATAAAAAAGATAGATGCCGAAAAATTCACCCCCGAAGATTGCAGTGATGTGGATGGTATTCTGATTCCAGGTGGATTTGGGGCACGTGGTGTAGAAGGTAAAATTGCCGCGGCGACATATGCACGTGAAAACAAAGTTCCATTTATGGGTATTTGTTTAGGTATGCAGGTTGCGGTAATAGATTTTATGCGTAATGTGGTCGGGGATGAAAATGCAAATTCTACGGAATTTTCAAAAAATTGTACCCCAGTTATAGATATTATGCATGACTGTGACCAGGAAAATATGGGTGGAACTTTGCGATTGGGGGCGTACCCATGTGTTATAAAACCAGGGACATTGGCCGCGAAAATTTATGGGGCGACGAATATTTCTGAACGGCACCGCCACAGATACGAAGTTAACCTTGCATACAAAGATGCGCTGGAAAAGAATGGTATGGTAATATCGGGAATGTCGCCAGATGGGAAATTACCAGAAATGATAGAAATTCCATCTCATCCGTTCTTTATTGCTGGGCAATTCCATCCAGAATTCCAAAGTAACCCATTTGATGGGCATCCGTTGTTTAACGCGTTTATCGCGGCGGCAAAAAAGAAATAATTATTTACCGAAAATAAAATCTGGATTTGATGATATTGAAATTATTGTATCAATATCATCATTTTCAGATGAATGTTGGCGAATCGTTTTTCCGCACTTTTGACATTTGTGGGTTATGATATATCCATCACCGTTTGGGGTTGCCGCAATTGGTTCCATCATACCGCCACATGTTGATTTCCTATCGCCAGGGTTATCGTCAACATGTCGCGACCACAGGCATTTGGGGCAGTGGTTTGTGTAACCATTACCAATCACAGATGCGCCACAATGGGCGCATGTGAAATTTTCAACAGTTTTTGTAAATTTTTTCATGTATTACAGGCCAAGTGCGCTTCTGTACATTTGGGTTAATTCATCTGTTTCATCCAATTCATCTGGATCCATCTTGCGCAGACGTATCATTTGACGAATATATTTCGGATCGTAACCAGCCGATTTTGCTTCGGTATAAATTTCTTTGATATCATCGGCGATTGCGGCCGCATCTTCGTTTAACTTTTCAATACGTTCAATTATGCTAAGTAATTGTTGATTGTCAAAATTGCCATGATTTGCGTTTTTCATAATATGTTTTCCCCTTGTTAAGTTCCGCTTTTTATGATATACAATAAAACATAAAAATCAACAAAAACACGAGAGATTGTAAAAATGACAAGATTCACCAAGATTACCGCATCTGTGGGCCCCAGTTGTGAAACGGCACGCGTGTTGAAACAAATGATTTTATCGGGGGTAAATGTTTGCAGATTAAATTTTAGTCATGATACCGGGGATGTTCAGGGACATAAAATAGATTTAATTCGTAAAATATCTGATGAATTAAATACACCGGTCGGAATCATGATTGACCTGCAGGGGCCAAAGCATAGAATCGGTAATTTTGCGACCGAAGAAAAATATAATATTAAACCAGGCCAAATATTTACATTTGATTCAAATGATGCACCAGGAAATGCGAATCGGGTTCAATTGCCTGATATGGATGTTATACAATCCGTTAAGGTTGGGGACAGAATATTATTAAATGATGGCAAAATAGAAATGCAGGTTCTAGAGGTTAACCCAGATTCTATTAAGACAAAGGTTATTCGTGGAACAGAAATATGGTCGCGTCGTGGGTTTAATCTGCCGGATACAGAAATAAAAACGTCTGTGTTAACCGAAAAGGATAGGGCAGATTTGGAATATGCAATTACCAAGGATCCTGACTGGGTCGCGGTTTCTTTTGTTCAGCGCAGTGAAGATATAGCCGAAGTTCGCGATTTTATAACCGCGCGGACATCACGCCCAATTAAAATTATGGCGAAAATAGAACGTAAAACCGCCGTGGAAAAAATTGCAGATATTGCGTCTATTGCCGATGGAATTATGATTGCGCGTGGTGATTTAGCGGTTGAATTACCGTATGAACAGGTGCCTGCAATATCACGGCATATTATTCGTGAATGCCGGCGGTTGAATCGGCCGGTAATTATGGCAACGCAGATGTTAGGGTCTATGGTTGAAAATGAATTTCCAACGCGTGCAGAAATAAGTGATGTTGCAAATGCGGCATATTTGCGTGTTGATTCAACCATGACATCCGAAGAAACAACGATTGGTTCAAACCCAGTAAATGTAATTGAAACAATGGCCAAGATTTTATCTTATTCTGATTCGGATGCGATGGCAAATCCGGCGGATTGGGTGCGCAGTGAAAATGCCCCAGAAAACGATTGGTCGCGTTCTGTATCATCTATGGCGTTTTTGAATCATGCGGGTGCAATATTTGTTTTTGCGCGTGATACAATTTCAACAACCGAAATTGCATCGCGTCGGCCAGATGTGCCGATTATTGCCGTATGCGATGATAAATTGATTGCAAATCAGCTATGTGTCTTACGTGGGGTTATGCCGGTCTATATGCCTGATTTGTTTGCACAGCGCGATGCATTCGCAATTGCGCACATTGTCGGAATTAAATCCGACAAGATAGTTATCGTGGACGAAGACAAGGTCAGTTTGCGCAGTTTAGATTAATGATTATTTCGCAATTGGTGGAAAACAATCGCCACCATCCAATGGACAGCAATTAAATCCTTGGTCGCCCATGTCTTTGAATTCTTCCCCAGGGCAGCAACCGTTTATATCTGGGCTGGCATCGTCTTTACAGGTGACTTCTGTATCAAATTCTGGTTCATATATATTTTTATAATGGTTGCGTGTAAAATACCATGTTGCAAAGCATGTTACAACCGCCGTTATAACACCTGTAATTAAACAAGCTTTTAAAGAGTTTTTTTGTTTTTTCATGTTTTCTCCCTACTATTTTTTATTCGGATACTTCTACAGAATCTATATACGTGCGACTAACGTTTTCCAGTGGCACCGGTTTATAGCCATCTGCGGTTATTGTAAAACTGTCTTCGTTCTTGGGCAGAACCGTTGCCGGTTCTAATGCGGAATTGTTGACTGTAGATTTTGTAGCATAGTATGTCTTGGAACGGTATTTGCCTTTGAACCGTTCTGGAATAGTTATGTAATCCATTGGGTTAACCCCAGGGGAATTCAATGACATTTCATTCGCTGGTGATATATAAACGTTGCTGGTTTTATATATTGGTAATGTAAATGCCGCCACTGGTGTTTTTGCAACTGTTGCCGTTCCATCGCCATTAAGGCGTTCAATTTGTAATGCACGTTCGTTTAGACCGTTCGGACGCAATCTGAATAATCCAGTTGTTCCCAGATACCCGCCAGGCATCATCAAATATGATGCCACACCATTTGCGGAATATGTCGCCCCAATTGCAAGTATTGTTGCATCATAACCAATTGCCGCCATACGAGACGCCTTGGTGCCAGTTGCAGATTCATACAAATTTGCAAAATTTGGCGATATTTCTGGTAATGTTGCGAATACTGCGCCAGTCATTGTTATATCAGATGCAATATTGCTGTCTTCCCACATAGGTGTTCCATAAAACTGTGCATCACGGACACCCAAACCATAATACCGCAGGAAAGATGCCAGCGATTTTGTATCATCTGCATTCCCCAAGAACAAAACCGAATCGTATGGCAATGTGCCAAGTGTATCTGTGCGGTTTATACGTTCTAATTGACGCGCCATAGATGATTTTTCAATTGGGGACAAATTTTCGTGATTTAATATTGCAGATAATATTTCCTTGGCGCGCGTGTTTGCCGCATTTCGCGCCGTATACATCGCCGCATCCATCGCCGTTGTTTTTATAGATTCTGTGTCACGTTCGTTATAATAAAAGATGCCAGCAGTTTCTATATCATATTCATTACTAATAGATTTCGCCGCGCCTGCCATTACCTGACCCGATGGTGTATTCGGGGCAAGAATTATAAATTTATGTCCGCCCATTGCGTTCATTTCTTGTAAAATTGCCTCTATGGTATTTGAAGGCATAACCGCCATACTAAACACCCCGTCCCCGACCGCCGATGTATCAGATGTAAATGATAATGCGGGAATGCTGGTTGGTTTTATATCACGCAATATTTTGGTGTTTTCGGCAAATACTGGGCCAATAATAACCTCTGGATTTGATGCGACCGCGGTTTGTATCACATTTGATACATCGTCTGTGCCGGTATCATAAAATGTCATTTGCAATTCACTTGGGGCAAATTGCATATATGCGGCCTCTATCGCGGGCAAAATTGTTTTGCCAATTGCGGCCTTGGGGCCACTGGTTGGTAATAACACCGCAATGGTATGCGTGTCAGATGTACCATACAGACCCGCACTAAATGACCCATATTGCAATTCGGCCGGCATACCAACAGGCGCATCATCGTAATCTGCAGACCAACGATTTCCACCCCCGCATCCAACCAAAAGTGGCACCAAAGTTAAGAAAGAAAGTAATCTTGTTATAATATGCATTGAAAAATCCATTTTATTCTGTATTATTTTACTACAAAGGATAAATAAATGCAAACTGGTCTTTATATAGTGGGGACACCGATTGGGAATTTATCAGATATGTCGCCACGTGCCATAGAAGTTTTAAAGGGTGTTGATTTGGTCGCGGCCGAAGATACACGTGTGTTTGCCAAGATTGCATCGCATTTTGATATAAAAACACCGCGCATTTCATGTCATGAACACAACGAACGTGATGTTATCGGTGGAATCATTAATCGGGTGCGTGATGGGGCATCGGTTGCGGTTGTATCAGATGCCGGCATGCCAGGGATAAGTGATCCAGGTTTTAGAATTGTGCGCGCGGCACGTGATGCCGGCGTTCCAGTATTTATGGTTCCGGGGCCAACCGCGGTTATATCTGGGTTGGTATTAAGTGGTTTCCCAACCGACCGGTTCACTTTTTGTGGATTTTTTGATGAAAAGAAATTGCGTGATGATAATAAAATTCGGCATACGATAGTTTATTATGAAAGTCCAAATCGCGTAAAAAATACTATCGCGGCAATTGCGCGTGTTATGCCAGAACGGCAAATTGCGATTGTGCGTGAAATTACAAAAATACATGAACAGGCAATAATTGGGTATCCGGCCGATTTGATAAATATTGATGATTTGCGTGGGGAAATTGTAATTGTTGTTGCGCCCGCCCCAGAACATAAAATGTCTGATGATGAAATATCAGAAATTGTTAATGATGTCGCGGCCAGTTCTACCAAGGGGGCGGCGGCAGATTTGGCGGCGCGCGCGGGCATATCCAAGAAAGAGGCGTATAAAAGGTTACTAAATCGGGATAAAAAATAATGATAAAATTTGTTGGTGCATTTGAAAAAGTATCTGATTTGCCGGAAACGCAGTTTACGGAATATGCGTTTGCAGGCCGCAGTAATGTTGGAAAATCGTCATTGATAAATGCGATAGTTGGTGCACCTGTTGCGCGGACATCAAATACGCCTGGTCGGACACAGACATTGAATATGTTTAACATAGACGATCGTATATCTATTATTGATTTGCCGGGTTATGGTTATGCACGCGTATCACGTGTTGATGCAGAAAGATGGATGATTCGTTTCCAAGAATACATAACAACGCGGCGACAATTAAAAAGATTATTTATTTTGATAGATTCCCGCATAGGGCCACGTAATTCTGATTTAGATTTGATGAATTTTTGTGATATGAACGGAATTTCATATCAAATAATTTATACCAAAAAAGATAAACGCATTCGTGAACATGACCAGGTTGGTATTGTATGTGATGCGCATCCCGCAATGGTTGCGGATATTTTGGAAACATCTGCGGAAAAGAAATACGGTATAGATAAAGTAAGGGCAATAATTGGCATCAAATAATAATATTTTTTGCGTGTCCAATCCGGCAAAAATGCTGGATGGCCTGTGGCAAGTTATTTGCGAATCGGGCATAGATTTACCAAAAATACTAATTTTTGTTCCAAGTCGTCGCGCAGGTCGCACCATAGAAAAAATGATTGTGGATAAAATAGGACATGCGGTTATTTTGCCACATATTGTGCCATTGGGTGTCGGAATAGAAGGCGAAGATATAGAAGATTCAAATACTGCGCAGGTTGTATCATCACTGGAACGCGTCGTTAAAATGGCGGATATACTTTCGCATATTCCAAATATACGCAATGTTGCATCTGCGGTTCCTGTGGCACATACTTTGATAACAATGCAAGATTATTTGGAAAATAGTGGCAAAGAAATATCGGATATAAATTGGCAAGATGTTATTGGCGATGAATATGCATCACATTTTCAAAATAATTCTGCGATTTTATCAGTGCTGGGTCAGGTTAATAATGAAATATTTAATGGACGCGATAGTGAAACAAAATTCAGGAATTCCGCCGTATACGCATGGTGTGATTATGTAAAAAAATTACCAGCAAATGATTCTTTGGTTGTTGTATGCGGGTCAACCGCCAGTGTCCCTGTTACACGAAATTTAATGACGGTTATTGCGGGAATACCAAATGGACGAATCATTTTGTCTGGAAAAATTGCGGGCAGGGCAGAAGATTTTGAATTAAATACGAATCCATATAATGCGGAATATGAATTTATAAAAGGCGTTGGAATTGCACCAGCGGATGTTCGTGAAATAGATGTTGGAAAATCGCATATAGATTTTATGAATATTGCATTTGGTAATGAATTTATAAATGCATCACCATATAACATGGAAAATTGCCATTTAATAGAAACTAATCGTGAATCAGAAGAGGCCGCGGCTGCGGCGGAAATCGCCACACGCGCGATTTCAGAACGCAAAAGTGTTTTGATAATTACACCAGATGCCGCCGGAAATCAGCGTTTACAAACAGAATTTAATCGCCGTAGAATTATCGCGGATTTTTCGGGTGGAATGTCTGGAACATCTGTACCTGCTGGCAGGGCGATTCTTAATTTATTAGATGATTGGATAGAATCTGGTAATGGTGAT
>JAEEQU010000104.1 GCA_016285415.1 Alphaproteobacteria bacterium
GGGACGGGGGCGCAATATGGACTGTCGGTTTCAACAACCAACCTGTCTAGTGGAATCTTGGAAAATGTTTCACGAATTTCTGCGGCGTTCTTAAATGTTAAAATACCACTGGCCGAGAAAAAGAATCCACGGTCCAGCATCTTTTTCGCCAAATCCCAACCCGATGTAAAGCAATGCATAACCCCGCCAATATCAGAATATTTTGCAAGAATTTCTGCAGTATCAGATTCTGCATCGCGTGTATGAATTGCAACCGGCAATTGTGCGCGTCGTGCCATTTCTAATTGTGCTTCAAACAATGCGATTTGCTTTTCGCGTGGGTGTATATCATCGCCATGATAATCCAAACCAATTTCACCAACGGCCAAGACGCGTGGGTGTGACAAAATATCACCATTTATAAAATCTGTTGGGTCACAATCTGCGTGTTCGGGATGAATACCGATGGTTGCAAATACATTGTCATATTTTTCTGCGATTTTAATTGCCGTTGGTATATCTTCGGGATCGGCGGTCGGACAGATTATAAAATCAACCCCTGCAGATTTTGCACGCGCAATAACGGCATCAACACCGCCCATAGTATCTATTTCATAGGTCAAGTGACAATGAGTATCTATAAGCATTTTTTTATCTCTTCTATAATCTTGAATACGGCAATTTCCGGTTCCAAATTGACGCGGTTAATATCGTTTATTGTGCGGGTTGCCATTGGATACAGTTCTGCCAAATTAAACCGTGCAATTGCATCCAATAGTATTTCATGCAATTCTGGAAATGGTGCGATTTGTCGCGCAAGTTCCATTACATCGGTCGTGGTTGAATTTTTTGTCTGAACCAATTTTATTAGTTTGTCATAAATAACATCGCCACCCGATTGTTTTAATCCAGCAATACGCCCAAAAGACCCATTGGCCAGACGCAGTGTTTCATCATCTATCATATCATCTGGCATAAATCGTGCACACAGACGGCGCAGGTCAGCAATAGACAACGGGTGCATCTTTTCAACACGTGCACGTGAACGAACGGTTGGCAACACGTTGGACAGTTGGTGCGTTACCAGCAAGAACAGTGTCTTGGCCGGTGGTTCTTCCAATAACTTTAATATTGCGTTCGCCGCCGCCGTTGTTAATTGGTCCACAGAATCTATCAGAACGACACGCCATTCCCCCGACATAGACGACATTTGCATCTTTTCAATGGTGGCACGAACGGTAAAAACAGAAATAGATTTTGCGTCAGATTTGATTTTCCCATCTTTATCAATGTTGCGGTCCATATCTATGATGAAAAAGTCGCCGACATTGCCATAAACCATTTTTGCAATTTTATATGCCAATGTTGCCTTGCCAATGCCACGTGTCCCGGTCAGCATCCAAACCGGGTGTAATGGGTAATTATCACGATTATTCCATGCGTCCATAAATGCAGAAAGTGTGGCATCATGCCCAATTAGGATATCATTATCCATCGGGTGCGGAAATTCATAAAGGGGTGTATTCTTTTTTGCCATATTTATTTTCCAAATATCATCACCATAATATTCTTCCACGCACGTGCCAAGAACTGAATTTTTCCAACATGTTCACGCGCAACCAAATTACCACGCGCAATGACTGTACCATTTTGTTCGGCAACAATTTCCCCAACAATATCGCCAGCGTTTACTGGTGCCGCCACCGGATCATTGTATCGTGCTAACACGCGCACACCACCAAGACCTGTTTGTTTATCGGCGGTAATTGCAAATGTTTTATCAACGGTGGTCATAACGGTATCATGGCGACCATACCAAACAGGCACCGCAACAACATCATCGCCTGGGTGATAGAATATGCGCGATACTGTCGTTGTAAATCCGTGGGTCAGTAATTTTTTCATTTCGGCCGCCAAGGCATCATGACCTTTGCCTTTGAACCCGTTAATAACACCAATAAGGCGCCGACCGCCTGATTTTGCACTGGCCACCATACCATATCCACCCTTATCAGTATGGCCAGTTTTCAAACCATCCGCCCCTGGCATAATGAACAGTAATTTATTG
>JAEEQU010000031.1 GCA_016285415.1 Alphaproteobacteria bacterium
CGCCAAGTCGACTTCGTCCATACCACTGAAACGCGGGGACTTTTCGGTATGTTCGCCGTTTATCAAAGAAATATAGTAAATACCCAAAACCATGTCTTGCGACGGAACGGTCATAGGTTCACCATTTGCCGGCGACAAAATGTTATTTGTTGATAACATAAGTGTACGCGCTTCCAATTGTGCTTCTAATGAAATTGGAACGTGTACAGCCATCTGGTCACCGTCAAAGTCCGCATTGAATCCCTTGCAGACCAATGGGTGCAGACGAATTGCCTTACCTTCAATCAAGACCGGTTCAAACGCCAACAATGACAATCTGTGCAATGACGGCGCACGGTTCAACAAGACAGGATGTTCGTGGATAACCTTTTCCAAGATTTCCCAAACAATATCTTCACCGTTTTCAACCATTTTACGTGCGGTCTTTAATGTGTTTGCATAATCACCCGCCATCAAACGCGCAAATACAAATGGCTTAAACAATTCCAACGCCATCGCTTTTGGTAAACCGACCTGATGCATCTTTAATGATGGTCCAGACACAATAACACTACGGCCAGAATAATCAACACGTTTACCAAGTAAGTTCATACGGAAACGACCAGATTTACCACGCAGTGATCCAGACAATGATTTAAGTGGTCTGCGGTTTTGTGAAACCATCGGACGCGCCTTGTGTTCATTGTCAAACAATGAATCAACCGCTTCTTGCAACATGCGTTTTTCATTACGAATAATGATTTCAGGTGCATGCATTTCCATAAAGCGTTTCAAACGATTATTACGGATAATAACACGACGATACAAATCGTTCAAATCAGATGCCGCAACATGTCCCGCATCCAATGTAACCAATGGACGCATATCCGGTGGAATAACTGGAATAATATCTGGCAACATCCATGCAGGTTCTGTTTTAGAATCCAAGAACGCTTCAACCAATTTTAATTGTTTGATAATTGCTTTGCGTTTTGCTTCGGATTTAATTTCGGTCAATTCTGCACGCAGACGTGTTCTTTCGTCACCCATATCCAAATTCGCGATAATTTCACGAACACCTTCGGCACCGATACCAACACGGAAACTATCTGGTCCAAATTCTTCAACCGCCGCACGATATTCTTCTTCGCTGATAACATCGTATGGTTTCAAACTGGTAAGACCTGGTTCAATAACGATATAGGCATCATAGGAAATAACCTGTTCCAATTTCTTTTGTGATAAATTGTTCAACAAGGTTGCAATTTTACCTTCGCGCAGGAACCAAGTATGTGCAACTGGCATCGCCAATTTGATATGCCCCATACGTTCACGACGCACAGATGATGCGCCAACTTCTACACCGCAACGTTCACAAACAGTGCCGCGGAATTTGATTCTTTTATATTTTCCGCATGCGCATTCGTAATCTTTGACCGGTCCGAAAATCTTTTGACAGAACAAACCATCTGCTTCGGGTTTAAGCGAATGATAGTTTATTGTTTCTGGTTTTGTGACCTCGCCTTTGGACCAGGAAAGAATTTCTTCTGGGGACGCAATTGTTACACGCAATGCATCAAATTGTTCCCTGGTTTCAATTTGTCCAAATATCTTTTGCAACATATTTGTCATATTTTCTAACTCCTTAGTTAGTTTTTATTAGTGGTTAGTGATAGTGATTAGTGTTGGCAGTGATTAGTAAATTTTACTAACCACTAACCACTTACACTATCCACTAATCAATCTTCTTTGGTGTCATCGCCAACCCAAGTCCGCGCAATTCGCGTACGAACACGTTAAACGCTTCTGGGGTTCCTGTCTGGATGTCATCGCTGCCCGAAATGATGGATTCGTACATCTTGTTACGTCCAACAATATCGTCCGATTTTACCGTTAACATTTCACGCAGCAAGTGTGCCGCACCATGTGCTTCCAACGCCCAAACTTCCATTTCTCCAAGACGCTGACCACCCATGTGTGCTTTACCAGACAACGGCTGTTGTGTGACAAGCGAATAACTTGCCGTGGAACGTGCGTGAATCTTTTCATCAACAAAGTGATGCAGTTTCAACATGTACATTACACCAACCGTAACTGGACGTGCAAATTTTTCACCCGTAACCCCGTCGTACAATGTGAATTGACCAGTTTCTGGTAACTTTGCCAATTTCAACATCTTGCGAACATCTTCTGGGGTTGCACCGTCAAATGTTGGCGTCGCCATTGGCACACCGTCACGCAACAATGCAGCCTGGGCACGAACATCCGTATCGGTCATCTTGGCCAATTTTTCGGCTGTTTCTTTGCCATATATCTTGCCCATAATTGCACGCAAATCGTCGGTAACCGCGCGTTTTTGTTTTACTTCGTCCAATACCGCGCCAATCTGTTCACCCAATGCACGTGCCGCCATACCAAGATGGGTTTCCAAAATCTGACCAAAGTTCATACGACTTGGCACACCAAGTGGGTTCAGAACGATGTCAACTGGGGTTCCATCTTCCATGTGTGGCATATCTTCAATTGGAACAACGCGGGATACGATACCCTTGTTTCCGTGACGACCCGCCATTTTATCACCTGGCTGTAATTTCATCTTGTGTGCAATGTAAACCTTGACTTCTTTCAAAACACCCGCGTTCAAAGAGTTGCTTTCGGTGGCCTTTTCAATTTCGTGATCTGCATTTTCATTCAATTGTTTCAATTTGATTAAATGCTGTTCACGCAATTCTTCAATCTTGGCCTGAACTTCTTTGTTGGCAACACCCAATTTCTTGATATCAATTGGTTTAATTGCCTCAAAAACTTCCTGGGTAAGTTTTTTATTGATAAACGGCTTAATAGTGCCGATTCCAGATTCAATTGTTTGACCTTCGGCCAATTGGAATATCTGGTCTGCGAAGCCCTTTTCAATAATCAAGATTTCTTCGTCGCGATCTTTTTTAATCTTGTTAATCTTTTCAAGTTCTATCATCTGGGTGCGTTCATCTTTTTTAACCCCATGACGTGTCAAAATGTTCACACCGATAACAGTTCCTTCTTCGTTCGGACCAACGCGCAAAGATGTATCTTTTACATTTTGTGCCTTGTCACCAAAGATGTTACGCAACAACGCTTCTTCTGGTGTCAACAATGTTTCAGATTTTGGTGAAACATGACCGACCAAAATATCACCCTGTTTCACGCGCGCACCAATGTAAATGATACCAGATTCGTCCAAGTTCTTTAACGCTTCTTCACTAACGTTTGGAATATCACGTGTCAAACTTTCTGGTCCCAATTGCGTATCACGAACCTTGATTTCTTTTTCAACGATTTTCACAGATGTGTAAACATCATCACGTGAAATCTTTTCAGAAATCACAATAGAATCTTCGTAGTTATATCCGCGCCATGGCACAAATGCCACCAACACGTTACGACCCAACGCCAATTCACCATAATTCATAGATGAACCATCGGCGATAATGTCGCCCGCGGAAATACGATCGCCGGCCTTGACCAATGGTTTCTGGTGCAAAATTGTATCGTTGTTTGAACGTTCGTATTTTTCAAGATTATAAATATCAACACCCGTCACAATATTGCGGCTGTTCATACATTTTACCACAATACGATTTGCGTCGGCTGATTCAACAATGCCACTGTGCTTTGCAACCTTACCTGTACGGGAATCACGTGCAACTTCGCGTTCAATACCGGTTCCAACCAATGGTGTTTGTACACGCATCAATGGAACGGCCTGACGTTGCATGTTTGAACCCATCAAAGCACGGTTCGCGTCGTCGTTTTCAACGAACGGAATAAGTCCCGTAGATATTGACACCACCTGACGTGGTTCAACGTCGATTAAGTCAACTTCGGCGCGTGGCACACGTGTAAATTCACCATCAACACGTGCCGTAACCAATTCTTCGGTCAAAACACCTTTGTCGTTTGTTGGGGTATTACCCTGTGCAATCTTATGACCCAATTCTTCATCTGCGGTCAAATATACCATCTTGTCGGTAATTTTGCTGTTTTCTACAACATAATATGGTGTTTCAATAAACCCATATGGATTAACACGCGCATACGATGCAAGGTGGTTAATCAAACCAATGTTTGCACCTTCGGGTGTGTTAATTGGGCATAAACGACCATAGTGTGTTGGGTGGACGTCGCGGACATCAATACCGGCACGTTCACGATTAAGTCCCCCAGGACCCAACGCAGAAATACGACGTTTGTGTTCCAATTCAGAAAGCGGATTATACGCATCCATAAACTGTGACAATTGACTTGTCCCAAGGAATTCTGCAACCAATGACATCAATGGGTTTACATTAACAACATCTTGTGGTTGCATTGTCGCAATGTTTGGTGATGACAAACTTTCGCGAACAAGACGTTCTATACGAACCATACCTGTACGGAAATTTTGTTCCAACAATTCGCCAACTGTGCGAACACGACGATTTGACAAGTTATCAATATCATCAATTGTATCTTTGTGGTCAATGATATTGGTCAATGTTTTCAGAACCGCCAAGAAATCGTTCTTTGTCAGCAGACGTTCATCTTCTGGTTTTTTCCCAGAATCAATTTTCAGACGTTTGTTCATCTTGAAACGACCAACTGGTGACAAATCATAATATGCCAATTCAAAACCTTGACGCATAAACAGGTTAATCGCCGCTTCTAATGTTGGACGTTCACCTGGTCTGATGATGTTATAAATTTCAATCAGCGCTTCTTCACGATTTGTTGTTTTGTCTGCGACCAATGTATTGCGCATATGTGCGGACAATGTGGTATTGTCAATGGATATAAGTGATATTTCTTTGATACCCAATTTTTCAATATCCGCCAAAACTTCTTCGGTAATTTCTGTACCCGCTGCGTACAAAACCTGATCGCCAGAAGTAATCGGGTCAAACAGATATTCACCAACCAGCGCATCTGGCATGATACCGAATTCTTTGGATGCAGTGGTAATTTTTGCCAACCGTTTTGCATTCAAACGATCGCCTTTGTTCGCCAATGCCTTTTTATCCTTTGGATTTATCAAATCATAATTCAAACGATATTTATCCAAACCTTCAAAGACGCTGGTCGCACCAACCCACATCTTGCCATTTGTTTTCAATGGAATCTTTTTATAGAACACAGACAAGATTTCCGTATCGGTCATACCACGAATAGTTGTTTTGCGTGGTTCGGCCAACCATTTCTTTTCGTCTTCAGCACAAGGCAAGCAACGTAACAAAACCGTTGCAGGTATTTTACGACGACGATCAATACGGACATAAATGACGCCCTTGGATTCTTCAAAGTCAATCCAAGAACCGTGTTCCGGAATAATACGCGCAGTATACGTAATAGGATTCCCTGCGATTTTTGCTTCTTTGGTTGTTGCAAAAACAACACCTTGGGTACGATGCATTTGTGAAACGATAACACGTTCAACCCCCGATGCAATAAAACTGCCACGTTCGGTCATAAGTGGCACTTCGCCCATAAAGATTTCTTGTTCTTTGATATCGCGCAAAGTTTTTTTACCATCTTCGGCGACGTCCCATAAAATTAGTCTCAGCTTCAATTTCAATTTGCTGGAATACGTCATCTTGCGTGCAAGGCATTCTTTCACGTTGTACGCAGGTTTTTCCAAATTGTATTCAACGAATTCCAATTCGGCGGCCCCCGCATAATCCTTGATTGGGAACATGGAAGAAAATACATTTTGCAATCCCACATTTCTACGATTTTGTGGTGCAACATCTGCCTGCAAGAACTCTTTGTAAGAGTTGTATTGTATTTCAATCAAATCAGGAAGCGGAGTTTGCAAAAAACTTTTACCGAACGATTTTCTAAGTTTTTGGATAACTGCCATGGGTTTCTATCCTTTTTTTTATTGTGCGTTTTGCAAACGAAACTATTACGTATACTTTTTTTCGCCCGTCGCCCGCCGATAGATTTCTCTACGGCGGGCACGGATTTTACCACGAACGTCGTGGCCACTACTTTTTACGAACCATGTTGGCTCTGGCTAGAATTAAATTATTTCAATTCTACCTTTGCACCAGCTGCTTCAATTGTCGCCTTCATTTTTTCGGCTTCATCTTTTGCAACTGCTTCTTTCACGGCCTTTGGTGCGGATTCAACCAACGCTTTGGCTTCACCCAATCCCAAACCTGTGATATCTTTCACGGCTTTGATAACCGCCAATTTGTTTGCACCAACATCTGTCAGAACGACATCAAATTCGCTCTTTTCTTCTGCGGCTGCACCGGCGGCTGGGCCTGCGGCGACTGCAACAGCTGCTGCTGCGCTAACGCCCCATGTTTCTTCTAATGCCTTGGACAATTCAACAGCTTCCAAGACAGTTAATTTTGACAATTCTTCAACTAATTTTTGAATGTCTGCCATTTTTTGCTCCTATTTATTTTACTGGAAAGTTACATTCCAATAATTTATTGATTCTTTTTTCCATACTCTGCCGAAACACGTGCAATGCGCGAACCTGGTTCTACCAAGATACGTGCGATTGTACCACGAATTTCCAACAGTGACGGAAGCTTGGATAATTGCAAAATGCCGTCTTTGTTCAAGACATCTGCATCCATTTTACCACCAATAATGTTCAAATTTGCGTGTTCATCGGCAAATTTGGCCAACACTTTGGTAACCGCCAACGCGTCTGTTGCGACCGCAACCGCCGTTGGACGTTTCATCATATCGGATACATCTTCAAAATTGGTTCCTTTTAAGGCCAATTTCATCAAACGGTTTTTAACAACCTTAAAGACGGAAACAACTGGACGCAATTCATTGCGCAGTGCTTCAAATTCTTTAACGGTTAAACCATTGTTTTCCACAACGAAAACACCGTTTGCTTCTTGAAGAGACGACTGCAACGCTGAAATCAAAGTTGACTTTTCTTCGCGTTTCATCTTTTTACCCTTACTTCTGATTTATGTAAAAATTACACAAACCATTTCTTGTTAAACTTTCCATCCGGTTTTATCCGGGATGGGACCATTTCCTGTCCCAAAGAATTGTCTTTGTCTATGATGGAAATTAAGCGTTTCCGCACCATCAGTCACGGACAGAAATTTTGTTTGCGATTTATGGGTTACCCCACAAACCGCATTTATTATTTTGCATCTATCTGCAGGCCTGGGCCTTGGGTTGTTGCGACCGCAATCCCCAAGATATATTGACCCTTGCATGATGCAGGTTTCACCTTTTTCAATTGGTCAATCAATGCATTTGCATTTTCAACCAATTTTTCCGTTGTAAATGACAATTTGCCGATACCCGCGTGGATAATACCGTTCTTTTCCGCGCGATATTCAATTTGTCCGGCCTTGGCATTGGCAACCGCTGTTGCGACATCGGTTGTAACAGTTCCCAATTTTGGATTTGGCATCAAACCCTTAGGACCCAATACACGTGCGACCTTGGACATCTTGGGCATCATTTCTGGTGTTGCAATAACACGATCAAAATCAATTTGACCGGCGGCGACTTTTTCAATTAAATCTTCGCCACCAATGACATCAGCACCCGCCTTTTTGGCTTCTTCTTGTTTATCATTGGTAAATACTGCAACGCGGACCTTTTTACCGGTACCATTTGGCAAAGACAACATTCCACGAATGTTTTGATCTGCCTTGGTTACATCAACAGAAAGGCGAACCGCAATTTCCAACGTTTCATCAAACTTTTTTGAACCATATGGACGTAATGCTTCAATAGCATCTGCAAAAGAATATGTTTTTGCGCGATCCAAATCGGCCCATGTTTTTTGTCTTTTTGTAATTCTCATGGCTTATTCCTCCACCTTTACGCCCATTGAACGGCATTGACCCGCAACAATGTTCATTGCAGATTCAATGGTAGAGCAATTCAAGTCCGGCATTTTATTTTCAGCGATTTCTTTAATTTGCGCCTTGGTAATTGTGCCAACGAAATCACGGCCTGGTTTATGAGAACCGATTTTCAATTTCAACGCTTTTTTAATATAGTAAGAAACAGGTGGCAGTTTCATGATAAATTCAAAACTGCGGTCTGTATAAACAGTGATTATGCACGGAATTGGCATACCTGGTTCTTTGTCAGACGTTTTATCATTGAATTGTTTGCAGAATTCGGCGATGTTAACACCCGCCGCACCAAGCGCCGGCCCAATTGGTGGCGCAGGATTTGCCTGTTTTGCGGGGACAACAAGTTTCACAATCCCCTTAAGTTCTTTTTTTGCCATTTTCTAATCCTTTTTTTGTTTTTTTGGATTCGTGGTGCGATGTGGCGCATCTACCACGGTTATTTTGTATGCCTTGCACATACCCGCCGATTTTTTAATCGGTTAAACTCTTTCAACCTGTTCAAATTCCAAATCAACGCTTGTTTCACGACCGAACACCAATATGGTTACGGTCATTTTTTGCTTTACGTTGTCAACTTCGGATACAACACCGTTAAAGTTCGCAAATGGTCCATCAATAACATGAACTTCTTGGCCAACTTCGTAAACCATATCGTCTGGAACTGTGCTGCCCTCTTCTACCTGTTTAAGCAAGCGGCGCGCTTCTTCTTCGCTAACCGCGACCGGTTTTTGACGTGCGCCAAGGAACATTACAACCTGGGGCATTAATTTGACCAATGAAAATGTTTCATTGTTCATAACCATTTGAACGACGATGTAACCAGGGAAAAACTTTTTTTCTGTTTTAACGCGTTTACCTGCCTTGATTTCTGTAACTTCGCGTGTTGGAACCAATATTTCACCGAAATATGCATTAAGGCGACGTTTATCAATTTGTTCGCGCAAGTTACGGGCAACTTTGTCTTCGCATCCCGTATGAACATTAACGACAAACCATTGCATTTTATCTTCCATTTATATTCCCCTTGGCAAACGCATTAGAAAATCCAACTGACCAGTGCATTTAAGATACTGTCAATCACAAAGAAGAACAGTGCCGCAAGTCCCGAAAACACCAAAATCATGATTGTTGCACGAACGACTTCGGCGCGGGTTGGCCAAACAATTTTGAACCATTCGCTGCGGACGCCACGTATAAAATTCAGTATTTTTCTCATTAAACGCACCAATTACCTTTATTTAATTATCGGTCGCATCCCCCACAAGATGTGGCAGGGGCAGAAGGAATCGAACCCTCATCCGCGGTTTTGGAGACCGATGTTCTACCATTGAACCATGCCCCTGGAACCCCAGGATTTTCGCATCCTTGGCCCGAATACATTCCGATATTCTGCGACAGGTTAGCACATATTCGCAGAAAATCAAGTGCAAATATTATATTTTTTTTAATAATTTAAAGCAAGTGGTTTTTTAGTGTTAGTTGTTAGTGAGGGGGTGGTTAGTGAAAAGGGGAACCGCCCACTACCACCTAATACTGCCCACTTTTTAACTTGACCGTATTTAAACCATTTTGTTAGAATACGGTTAAATCAGATGGGAATCTGGCATGGGGGTGTAATGGGTTCAACAAAGGGACAAGAGAGTTGAAACGGGTTGTATTATTTTTATCGTTGCTGTGCGTTGGTACGGCATTTGCGGCCGGCGATAAAATTTCCACATCAAAATCCTATGTTGACACGCAAATTGCCACCAAACAGGAAAAGATTCCCGCGGTTAATACAAATACGGTTTTAACCCACACCAATACCGACGGCGAAATTGGCGAAAAGGCAATTTATGATGCGACCGCCAATTATGCCACCCAGACAGACGCACTGGTTACCGCCGCGGATGCAAATGCCGCAATTCAAAATGCCATAGATACGGAATTTGTATGCACCGAATGGGCGCCAAACGCCGCACACACAGACGATAATTGCTATATTTGGAACGTTCAAAATTCATTTGTACAACAAATTCTGCCCGACGGATACACCGCATTGGAATATTTGGAAGGTGCCATATCGGGTGATACAGGCACAAAAATTGCGACAAATATACCTTGGACATCTATCTATCATTTTCGTGGTAAGGCGCAACAAAAAGCAATATCTGGAATCAATGGTGCCGTTTTGGGTTCATCTACCCAACGTGTTAACAGCGTAAATTGTTTTTGGGGCACCAGGGGCGGTGACAATCGCAATTACTGGTATTGGGACACAAACATCTTACCAACAACAATTGTAAATTTCGATATTCGTCGTATAGATAGCACACAGTGGCAAGGGACAGTAAATGGTGTGTTAACACACAGTTGGGAAAACACAACTTTTACAGACAACGTTGTTATTATGAATGATGCCCAGACAGAAATGAATCGCACCTTTAATGGCAATGTTTGGAATATTCAGCTGTTCGGTAGTAATGATAATTTAATATTTAGTGGCATTCCTGCGCGGCGTAATAGTGATGATGAAATTGGTATGTATGATTTGGTTTCTAACACTTTCTTTACCAATTCTGGCAGCGGCAGTTTTATTGCCGGTCCCGATTTAAATACATACCTGCCAAGTGGACAATAAAAAAACCTTTTTTAAACCAAAAAAACACTTGCATTGGGTATAAACTTTTTTCTACAATCATTTTAAGTACAGGGAGAGTTATGTCGTGCAAAGCCGCGTAGAACCGCCAATTTTACTATCAAGATTACTGATGTTCGTGTTCGCTGGAACCGTCGTTGTGCTGTTCGCGCTGTTTTTGACGTTGGGAAAAATGTTTCCACTGAATCGGCCAAATGTGTTCTTTATTACCACGCGACCGGCAAATTCTACGATTATTCAAATATCTGAAATGCCCGCAAATGATGAAAATATGGAACTTTACAAGCGCGCATTCGTTATGGAATACGTTCGCGCACGCAACGAAGTGGAACACAATGTCGCATTTATGCGGCAAAAATGGGGTAATGATGAAGGTGGTGTTATCGCCGAATGGTCAACACCAGATGTTTACCATAAATTCAGAAACACCTCCATGGCAACCGCACTGTTCGGTGATATTCCAGATTTTGAATTTAACTGTCCGGTTGACATTATTGGAACACCGCGCGCGTTTCGTGCTGATAAATATACGGTGCGTATGCGTTATTATTGCGCAGATAGTAGTGGACAAACCCCTATGAAAGATTATACGATTTATG
>JAEEQU010000032.1 GCA_016285415.1 Alphaproteobacteria bacterium
AATATTGCACCGGCAAAATCGTTATCCAAGTATTGTGAATACGCCGCCATAATCAACGCATCGGCGGCCCATGGACTTGCCGGGTATTGGGTTTCAACGGTTAAAAACTTTTCGGCGGCATCATCATAGTCTTTATCTTCAAATTCGGCATATGCCGTGTCAAAAAGATTGCCAATTGGTTCGTATGGAACAATTTTCTGGGAATCTTCGGCACAGCCTGCAAGGATTGTGCCAGTTAAACAAATTAAAAATATTTTTTTCATTTCTTTATATTCCTGTCTTGATTTTGTTTCTCTGGGTCTAGTATAATCCAAACTATGAAACTTGGCAAACATATTTTCGGGGTCGGCCTGATGACCGGTATAAGTCGCATATTCGGATTTGTTCGTGATATGCTTATTGCGCGTGTGTTGGGCGCAGGACGACTTTCCGATATATTTTTGGCGGCATTTAAATTGCCGAATCTGTTTCGTGATTTATTGGGCGAGGGCGCATTATCGGTTATTTTTATTCCAATGTATACCGATTGCAAAAAGGATGAATCTTTTGCCAAAAATGTGTTTTCATGGTTGATTGTGGTGTTGCTTGGTATCACATTGGTCTTTGAAATATTTATGCCGTTGATTGTATGGGTTCTGGCACCCGGATTTTCCGAGGTTCCCGGTAAAATGGAATTAACCGTTATTATATCGCGTATAATGTTTTTTTATGTGATTTTTGTGTGTGCGGCGGCATTTTTATCGGCGATTCTGAATGCTTTTTCGCGTTTTATGTTGGCGGCATTTATGCCGGTTATGTTGAATATTATGCTGATTTTGGCATTGGTTGCATCTATGCATTTGGGTGCATCAGATACTGTTCTTTACATTATGGCGGGAACGGTGGTTCTGTCTGGGATAATCCAGTGTATCGTGCTTTGGCTGCGAATTCGGCATAAACATTTTGGATTGCATTTGGTAATTCCGCGTTGGACAAATGGAATCAAGACGATGTTTAAACGTCTTGGGGTAAGTATTATTGGTAATGGTTTCTATCAGATAACAATCATACTGGGTACATTGGTGGCAAGTTTTGAAAGCGGTGCAGTTTCGTGGTTGTATTATTCTGACCGCATTGTCCAGTTGCCATTTGCGATGATTGGTTTGGCGGTTGGAACGGTTTTGATGTCATCTATATCAAATGCGTTGGCGGATAAAAATATGCGCAGTGTTTATATTCAGCAAAATTCGTCTATGCGCCAATCTATGATGTTGATAATGCCATGTTTGGTTGGCATATTTGTTTTGGCAGAACCGATAATAAAGATTTTGTTTGAACATGGTGCATGGACACCCCAGTCAACACACGCAGTTGCACTTGCAATAATGATTCAGATATTTGTTTTGCCCGCAATGTTAATAAGCCAGATTTACAGCAAAACATTATATGCCAGCCAAGATGTTAAAACACCTGTTAAAACCAGTGTTATATCATTGGCGGTGGCATCGGCAATTTATGTCGGAATGTTCTGGTTTGTTGGGTATTTGGCGATACCAATTGGGGTGGTGGTCAGTGGATATGTCAAAAATTACTTGCTTGGTCGCGCATGTCGTCGCAAAGGTCTGATTAAAATAGATGATCGCACAATTCGTGCAATGGCGCTGTTTACATGTTTGTCGGTACTGCTTGGGGTTGGCCTTTGGTTCGTGCCGGTAACCAATATTATATCGTTGGGTTTGGCGATTGCAGGGTTTGGAATTATTTACCTGCCTATTGCGTTTGTATTAAATCGTAAAATATAATTCAAAATAAAGTTGAAACCCTGTTTTTTATATGATAGAATATGTACATAAGAATGTAAGGAGTCCTTAATGAAAAAATTGGTATCTCTTGCGGTTTTAACCGCGTTGTTGGCGGCCTGTGCGGAAACAACACAAACGACAGGCGAATATGGTTCTGACGGTTTCGGCGAAGAAACATTGGTTGCAGAAAATTTAAATGATGCATATTTGTTAGCACCGGCACCACGTTATTACATTGGTAATGCGTACAAGGTTGAAGATGTACAATATATACCAACCGAAGATTTCACATATAATCAAACCGGTATGGCGGGTATAATCCCAACAGAATTGAACGGGACAAAAACCAGCAACGGTGAAACATACAATATGAATCAGATGGTCGCAACCAGCAAGACATTGCCGTTGCCGACAATCGTAAAAGTTACGAATTTGGAAAATGGCGAAGATGTCATTGTTCGTGTAAATAATCGTGGCCCATTTGTGAACACGCGCGTGATGGATTTGTCACCAGCCGCGGCACAGAAAATTGGTCTGACCAATCAGTCCAAGATTCAGATTCAGGTTTTGCCAGAACAATCAATCGCGGTGAAAAACGCAACGATTGGTGTAACCCCAGAAGTTAAAGAACCTGTGGCTGAAGAACCTGTGGCGGTTCAACCAGAACCAAAACCGGCCCCAGTTGCCGCACCGACAGGTGATTACAGTGTCCAAGTCGCAGCGTTCTATGCCGAAGATAGTGCAAACGCATTACTTAGCCGTATGCGCAATTATGGCGATGCAGTTGTTGTCAAAGAAGGCGATATGTTCAAGGTTCGTATAGTAAATCTTGATGCCACATCTGCACGTCGTGTTATTGACACATTGCGCAGTAACGAAGGTATGGCACCGGGTCTGTTAAAGAACGGTCGCTGGATAAATGCGGATAGCATTTAATAAAGTTTTGTGATGTGTGCCTCTTAAACACAAATCCCCGCATCTGCGGGGATTTTTTGTTGATTTTGCCGGGACGTGTGCTATCCTTGCGAATATGAGCAAGACGTATTCTGGATTTATTGCCATTGTGGGGCCAACAAATGCTGGCAAAAGCACCCTTATGAATCAAATCATGGGGCGCAAGGTTTCTATTGTTTCGCACAAGGTTCAAACCACGCGAACCAATCTGCGTGCCGTAAAAATGGTTGGTGCGCGCCAATTGATTTTTGTTGATACACCGGGTATTTTTCGCCCATCACGTCGTTTGGACAGGGCAATGGTTGCGGCGGCAATGGATGCGCTATCAGATGCCGATGCGGTGTTAATGATTATTGATGCAACCAAGGGTATTACCGATACTGTGCGCGGAATCGTTGAAAAAATTCGTGATAACAAGAATCTTTTTGTTGCGCTGAATAAAACGGATGCGGTTAAAAAGGGCGAATTATTACCGATTGCCGCGGAATTAAATGAAATGGCCACATGGCGCGAAATATTTATGATTTCGGCGATGAAAAATGATGGTATTGCGGATATGTTAAAATCTTTGGCGGCGGTGATGCCAGAATCCCCATATTTGTTTGAAGCCAAAGATAGCACCGATGTTCCAGATAATTTATATTTGGCGGAATTGACGCGTGAAAAGGTATATCGTTTTATACACCAAGAATTACCGTATCACATCAATGTTGTGACGGAACATGTGGATGTTGATGGCGAAGGCGTTCTGGATATATATCAAAAAATTGTCGTAGCAAGTGACGCACATAAAAAAATTGTTGTTGGGCGTGGTGGGGCGCAACTTAAAAAAATTGGAACCGCGGCACGTCATGATATCCAAGACCAATGGGGTGTGAACGCGCGGTTGCACCTGTTTGTGCGTGTAGAAGAAAATTGGGAGGATGTGGCCGAAAATTATACCGATCAGGGTTTAGAGTTTAAGAAATAAGGGTTAATTATGAAACATAATCAAAATATCAGGGTGCGGCCAATATTTGCATTGATATGTATGGTGCCACTGATTGTTGGGTGTCATACAACCACAAATGAATATCAAAATATTGTAGAAAATGTTGATATCAAGAATCATACACTAAATGTGCGTGATATAAATACAAATTTGACGCGGACATTGGATTTTTCAACATATAATCGTGGAACAAATCGGATACAGTATGAAAATTTTACCCCAGGGGATACCATCGGTGTTGTAATCCAAGAACTAAATGGAACATTTTATGCTTCACACCGAATTTTGTTTATGTCTGATTGGGGTATCGGGTTGAAATACAACCAAGATAGTATTGACGCACGTAAAGCACGTGCCGCATTAAATCAAGAAAGTAATAAATTCGGTGCATTAAAACAAGAAATCCAAAATAGCGCGCAAAAATAATTATAAAAAAATCTAAAGGTGTATTAGATGAAACTAAAAGATAAAGTATTATTACTGTCTATGTTGGCACTGGGACTTACCGGATGTTACAAAAAGGAAACAGGTGTTGTGTCCAAAAAACAGGGCACCGCATTTTCTGTGCGGCTGGTTGAAGATACAACCATCACACGTACAATAGATTGGTGGCATGTGCATGATGCCGCAAAAAACACACGCGGGATGTTCGGGGGCGTAAGATTAAGCAGTAAGCATGTATTCCAAAAACTTCAGGTTGGTGATACAATCACATATGTCAATAACAACAGCGAAGATATCGTTGTAATGTGGGATATAAACCAACTAAAAATCGTAAACGGTATGAAACCATTTGAATTCTTGAATCGCGCAAGATAAAAAATGTTACACACATCAGATTTTGATTTTGAATTACCAAACGAACTAATTGCATCGCACCCATTGGAACGTCGCGATGCATCGCGTATGTTGGTTGTGGACAATGGTAAGTTGTCTGACAAACATATTCGTGATTTTTTAGATTATCTGCGCCAAGGCGATGTTGTCGTTTTTAACAATTCGCGTGTAATTCCTGCGCGGTTTGATGCCAACGGTCATGAAATAACCCTGCATACCGCGGTTGATAATAAGAATTGGTGGGGGTTGTGCAAAAAGTTCAATAAAATAAATGTTGGTGATACATTAACTATGACGGATGGCACAACAATTACCGTTATGGACAAAGATGATGAAAGCGGTTTGTTACTGCGATTTAATTGCGACAATGTTTTTGATGTATTGAACCATGTTGGCAAAATGCCATTGCCACCATATATGAAGCGCGAAGCCGAGGTTTCTGACCAAACACGTTATCAAACGGTTTATGCCGACCCATTGGGGTCAATGGCGGCACCAACGGCGGGACTGCATTTCACAGATGAATTGATGGCGGAAATTGAAAAACGCGGCGCCAAGATTGTAAAGGTTACTTTGCATGTTGGTGCGGGAACGTGGATGCCGGTTAAAACGGAGAATCTGAACGAACACAAAATGCACAGCGAATGGTGCTGTATCACACCAGAACAGGCGGAAATAATAAATAATGCACCGCGTGTGATTGCGATTGGAACAACCTCTATGCGCACATTGGAAAGTGCCGCACGAAATGCGACGGATGGTAATCGTGTTGCACCCATTTGCCAAACCACAGATATTTTTATCACACCGGGGTATAAATTCCGCGCGGTTGATGTATTGCTGACTAATTTTCATTTGCCAAAATCAACATTGTTTATGTTGGTGTCGGCGTTTGCCGGATTGGACGAAATGAAGGCCGCGTATTCACACGCAGTCGCCGAAAAATATCGTTTTTTCAGTTATGGTGATTGTTGCTTGTTATTTAAGAAGGGGGAAACAGATGCAATTTAATGCGACAATGCATAAACTTTCAAATGGTGTAACCGTTATATTGGACCCGATGGATGTTGCAACAGATGAAGTTAGTATTTCTTTTAGAACAGGTTCGTATGATGAAAATCCAGATGATTATGGACTGACGCATTTTTGCGAACATATGTTCTGCAAGGGAACACCGCGGTTTCCAACATCGCGTATCGCCAAAGATTATATTGCAAATCATGGTGGATATATAAACGCGATGACATCGCAAAAGCGGTTAAGTTTTGTTGGTCGTATTGTTGCGGAAAATTTAATGGTGTTGATGGATTTTTTGGCCGACAGAATTAAAAATTCTTTGTTTGATAAAGACGTTTTGGAAAATGAACGTGGGCCAATATTGGATGAATTGCGGCGTTCATTGTCGGATAACGATATAAAACAATGGATTTTTACAAATAAAACGGTATTGGGTTTTTATGTGCCAAACGGAAAACCAACACTTGGGAATCCCCAAAATATAAAAAAATTTACACGTGAAGATATGATGGATTTTATATCAAAACGTATGTCCGCGAAAAATTGCTTAATATGTATTTCAGGCAAAATAGACGACCAAAATAAATTGTTGCAAGAATTAGAAGGAATGTTTAATTTCCTGCCTGCGCATGCTGTGGAAAATCACTATCCATTAAAATATACACCATGCGTTGCACACAATTACATACCTGATACGAAAAATGTTGGAATAGAGGTTTTATTTCCAACACTGTGGCCCGATACATTAGATGCACGATATAAAGATAAATGCGTTTTAAAATTTGACATGTATTTACGCGAACGGTTGTTTGACATATTACGTTCTGATAACGGTTTGACCTATGGCGTTCAGGTTGGTGTTGCGTATGGGGATTCAAAAACAGACCTAACAAGAATTTATACCGAAACATCGCCCGATAATGTCGCGCGTGTAATGGCATTAATAGCGCAAACATGCCATAAAGTTTATACTGATGATTTACCAACCGAAGAAAAATTGGCACAATACAGAAATCAAAACAAACTAGGGCGCGCAGATTTCCTTGAACGCAATACGCGTCGTTGTGATAGATTAGTTTCTGATTGGGCATGCTATGATATTTTGTCGGATGTATATCACCAATGGGAATTATCTGATGCGGTAAATGTCGCAGATGTTGAAAAATATACCCGCGGTTATTTTGATAAGCCAATGTCAATTATAACACACGGACCAAAATTTGATGCCGATTTGGAACAAATATGGAAAGACAATTTTAAATAGGAAGAATAAATGTCATTGAAATTTAATCTTATCGCAACCGATGGTAATGCACGACGCGGATCGGTAGAAACCGCACATGGAACTTTTCAAACACCAGCATTTATGGCGGTCGGAACGGCGGCAACGGTCAAGGCATTAACCATGGACCAAGTTGCCGCAACAGGACCCGAGGTTATTTTGGGGAACACATATCATTTAATGATGCGCCCCGGTGGTGATTTGGTGGAAAAGATGGGCGGACTGCATAAATTTGGTGGATGGCATGGACCAATACTGACCGATAGTGGTGGTTTTCAGGTTATGTCGTTGTCCAATTTGGTCAAGATGAAGGAAGAGGGCGTGGAATTCACATCGCACATTGATGGTGGAATAAAACACTTCTTGTGTCCCGAAGATTCTGTGCATATTCAGCACCAGTTAGATTCAAATATTACAATGGTGTTGGATGAGTGCTTGCATTTGCCGACAACGCGGGATAGAGCTGAAAAAAATGTAGATATGGTTACGCGTTGGGCGCGCCGCAGCAAAGACGCATTTGTGAATCGCGACGGATATGGAATTTTTGGTATTGTCCAAGGGGCCGATTTCAAAGACCTGCGTGAAAAATCTGCCAAGGCATTAACAGAAATCGGATTTGACGGATATGCGATTGGTGGGCTGGCGGTTGGTGAACCCCAAGAAGTAATGTTTGATATGATTGCAACAGTAACCCCGATGTTACCAACGGACAGACCGCGATATTTAATGGGTGTCGGAACGCCGCTTGATATACTTGGGGCGGTGGAACGTGGCGTT
Source organism: Alphaproteobacteria bacterium (assembly GCA_016285415.1). Classification (GTDB taxonomy): domain Bacteria; phylum Pseudomonadota; class Alphaproteobacteria; order Rs-D84; family Rs-D84; genus Enterousia. The sequence goes on from JAEEQU010000032.1 coordinate 7,640, forward strand.
GATATGTTTGACTGTGTAATGCCAACACGCGCGGGTCGTACCGCAATGGCGTTTACACGTCATGGAACAATGAATATGCGCAATGCAAAATATCGTGATGATAGCACGCCATTAGACGATAAGTGTGGCTGTCCGGCATGCAAACTTTCGCGCGCCTATATTCATCATTTGATAAAGTGCAATGAAATCTTGGGCGCAACACTGTTGACGCAACATAACCTATGGTTCTATCAAGATTTAATGCGCGGTATTCGCGAAAGCATAGAGCAGGGATGTTTTGCCGAATTCAAAAGCGAATTCATAAAAAATTACACATGCGAAAACTAAACTGTTGATTTTATTTTTCAAAAGGTAAAAGATAACAGCAAATGGAGGTTACAATGGCAAAAAAAGAAATAGAAGTAATTGATCGCGGCGGTGCAAAAACTGTTGCGAAAAAAACGTCTGTGATTACACATGCAAAACGCATATTTTTGATAGTCAGTGTTATATGGTTGGCGTTTGTGGCGTGGTTCCCACTGTATGTAAAAAATCACTATGCGGGGCCGATTAAGAAATCAATTGTTGTTTCTATGTTTTTTGATTTGCAACGCAATATTGTTGAACAGTATGAAAAATTACTTGGTGGAATCAAAAATTCAATCAACCTTGAAAAGCCAGTCAATGTTGCAATTCAAAAAGTAAAAATCGTTGAAAAGCAGGTTGATAAAGTAACTGATACCACGGCAAAGGCAAAAGAAACAACCGAAAAGGCCAAGAATACAACATCGGGTGTTAAGGCATTAACGGGTATTGCCAACAGATTTGGGGTTAAAACAGGTGCGGTTGATAATGTCGTTGCCAAGGCCGATGGAACAATAGATAAGGCAAATGCTGCGGTGGATAAAGTTGATAATGTTGCCAAAATGGTAAATGAAAAATTGGACACCGTTGAAAAAGAATTGGTCAAAGTCACACAAATTGAAATAGATAAAATGATTGACGAAGCCGTTAAACATCAGATAGATAAAAATACTGGTGGATTGGGAACAACGCTGTTGACCAATTATGGAATTAAACATGTGTATCCATGGCGCCCATCCAGCTGGCCGGTTGCGGTCAAGATTTACAATGATTTGGAAAAGTCCAATGTTGGTGTGGTTCAGATTTTAACCCGTACGGTTAACAAATATTTTGGTTATGTCGCGTGGGGGTTGGTAATCGCGGCATGGATTGCGGGCTTGTATATCTGGTCCATGATACGTGGTAAATACAAGGCCGTTATTGCACCGTTCATTGTGTGCCCACGTTGTGGTCATGCGTTTGCAGATAAGCGCACAGCAATGAGTATGTTAAAATTACTACAACCATGGAAATGGTTCTAACAAGGAGAAAACAACCGCCCATTTGGGCGGTTGTTTTTTATAAATGCCAATCGCTTAATATATCTTGAATAGTTGGGCCGGTTGCACCAGAAACCGTTTTTTTTGGTTCTGGTTGATTCTGGGGTGCCATATTACGATTTGCGATTTTGTACATTAACATTGCTTTTATGCGTTCATCCACCAGGTGCGGAACATTCGCGCTTTCCAATATCATATTGGTTAACAACAATGGCCCATCGGCTTTTTCCAACGCCGGCAAATCAAGATGTTTAATTTTTTGGTTTTTAACCATAAAACTGCGATCTACGTATCTTAATTTTGGCGCATATAAACTTTCTATGTTTTCATTGCCACCCAAAAAGAAGCCCCCCGCGGTTTCAAGTTCTGGAAAGCTGACGCTGGTTAATGCACGGTTGCCTGCTATAAAATTATGGCCGGTTTCTTTTAATTTCGGAACGAACAATGTATCACAATCAATGTTATGGCGTAAAAAGTCGTTGTCTGTGGATACCAGTTCTGGTAAAACAACAGTTTTTATTTGTTCGTTGCATGCAAGAAAACAACTGCCACATTTTTTTAACTGGGATATTCCGATCTCGGTCAGTTCGGTGTTGCTCATCATAAATTCACCGCCTGCAACTTGCAAATTTGGCAAATACACAGATTTGATTTTTTGATTATATCTTAGAAATTCATCCCCCGCATCTTCAAGTTCGGGTAACCAAATTTCCGTTAATTCTGTATTCTGACGCAGGAAACGATCAACGCGTCGCAGTTTCGGTGCATTTAATTTATGCAATCCCGTATTAGAATTTAAACACCATTTGCCCATGCTTTCCAAACTTGGTGCATCAAATTCCATCAGCGCGGAATTCATATTCAAGAAATTATTGCCAATGGTTTTTACATTTGGAATATTGATTTTTCGTATGGTCTGGTTGAATTGCAAGAATTTGTCGCCAATTTCACGCGCATTCGGCAGGTCTAATTCCGTTATTTTACCATCCATCACAGACGCAACTTTTTCCCCATTGGCAAAGATAATGCGTTCTTTTGGATTATCTGGATTTATTTCATCACGGATGTTTTTGCCGTCTAATTGTTCTTTTAATAAATCAAACGCTGGGTCTTGAATATTTGATGGGTTCAATAATTTTTTATTTTTTTTATCCAATACGAAATAATCTAGCATAATTTCGCTATTCTTGTCCAAACGCACAATATTACTGCCACGGAAATAATAGGTTGGACCAAAATGAACATTTTCTACTTCGTAATTAAATTTTATAAATTGGTCGTGAACCATACGAAAGTTATTTGGAATTGTTGCATTCGTGGTTCCAAATTCAACATTGAAATATTTTTTTAGTGAATTGGTTAACCCTGGCACAATGTTGTCTGGGTTATTGTTAAATGTGGAATCTGGGTTTTGTACCGTATGGTTATATCGGTTTTTAATGGATATATAACCGCCTTGCTTTGAAATTTGGATGGATATAACCGATGTGCCATATTCATCTTGGCGTGACGGGTTTTCCGATGGCATAATTTCGGTGGCATTACGTTTTACCGCATGAATAATATAGTTTTGAATGTGTCGCGTGGGATCACGAAATGTGCATAATTCTTCGTTTGGCCGGAAATATTTTTTTATAGAATCTTTTTGTTCTTCGGTTTCAACAACAAATGCATCATACCCAACAGAACTTAATAATTCTATGGGGTCTTGGTCGGAAACATATTCTGATTCAATTGGGGTAAGGTATATTTCCTTTAATACAGGTATCAATGAATATACATCATCGGGATTATCACCAACAAATTCCAATATATGCAAAATGTTTGGGACACCCAACAAATGATTGTTTTCAATAATATGCATCACGCGTTCGCCGTGGTGCTTTTTTAATTGTCGTTTGATTTCATCGGTGTTGATTTCCATCGCTTCCTGTCTTTATCTTG